>CAYPTM010000321.1:0-3325 GCA_964413345.1 uncultured Elusimicrobiales bacterium | reverse complement strand
GCGGGCACCGCCGTCCTTCAGAAGCACAAGCCGGTATATGTCCTCTGCCAGAGCGGCGTGCGCAGCGAACCCGCCGCGGAAACATTGCGCGCGAAAGGCTTTGCGGACGTGCGGGTCGTGGAAGGCGGCATAAGTTCATGGAAAGGCAAAGGCTTTGATACCGTGAAGGCGAAAGGCCCCCTGCCCATAATGAGGCAGGTGCAGATAACCGCCGGGGCGGTAGTTCTCTTATCCGTTCTGGCGGGCGGCGGAATAGTATGGCTGGCGGCCTTCGTGGGCGCGGGGCTGATGTTCGCCGGCATAAGCGGCTGGTGCGGACTGGCGAAAGTCCTGTCCGTCATGCCATGGAACAGAACCACTCCGGTGAAGAAAGCTAACGGCGGCAATGGCGGCTGCGGCACCAGCTGCGGAATTTAGATAAGACTGGAACCAAAGAGGAACTGCATGTCAGACATCAAGGCGACGCACAAGGGCGGAAAATATCTTGTCATACACGGCCATTTTTACCAGCCGCCGCGGGAAAACCCGTGGCTGGACTATGTGGAGCACGAGCCGTCCGCCCATCCCTCTCACGACTGGAACGAGCGGATAGCCATGGAGTGCTATATCCCCAACGGCATGGCCCGCATCAACGACCACAAGGGCCATATCGTGGACATAGTCAACAACTACGAGCATCTCAACTTCAACTTCGGCCCCACGCTCCTTAGCTGGTACCAGCGCACCCATCCCGAGGACTACGCGCGCCTCATCGCCGCCTCCGACGCCAGCGCCGAGAGGCTGGGCCACTCCAACGCCATAGCGCAGGCGTACAACCATGTGATACTGCCCCTGGCCAATTTCCAGGACGCGCTTACCCAGATAGAGTGGGGTCTGGCCGACTACGAGTACCGCTTCAAAAGGAAAGCCGAAGCCCTCTGGCTGCCGGAAACCGCCTGCAACGAGGCGGTAATGAAACTGCTGGTGGACCACAGGCTTAAATATGTAATACTGGCTCCGTCGCAGGCGGAAAAGGTCCGCAAGAGCGGCGCGACGCAGTGGGTGGACGTTTCAAACGGCTCCATCGACCCCCGCCGTCCCTACCTGTGGAAAGACCTCGATGAAAGCGGCACGCCGCTGCCGGGGCGCTCCATGGCGGTTTTCTTCTACGACGGTCCGCTGTCGCGCGCCATAGCGTTCGAACACGCCACCAAGAATTCGCACGACTTCGCCGAACGGATAAACGCCTGTTTCAGCCAATTTCCGGAAGAGGACCAGCTCGTCCATGTTGCCACCGACGGAGAATCCTACGGCCACCACCAGAAGTTTTCGGACCTTACGCTCGCCCACCTCTTCCGCCACGAACTCAAGCAGCGCGGCATAGAGCTGACCAACTACGGTGCCTATCTTGAGAAACATCCCCCCACATGGGAAGTCCGCATTAAGCCCGGCAAGAACGGGGAAGGGACTTCATGGAGCTGCGCGCACGGCGTGGACCGCTGGCAGGCGGACTGTGGCTGCGGCGCCGAAAACGGCGAGCACCAGAAATGGCGCGCCCCCCTAAGGCTGGCCCTCAACTGGCTGCGGGATGAGCTTGCCGAGGTATTCAACAGGGAAGGGGGACAGCTCTTCCAGAACCAGTGGGACGCCCGCAACGCCTACATAAGCCTTATGTTGGACCGCTCCCCCGAAAACGCCGACAGGTTCTTTGAAAAACACGCCCGGCGGCCGCTGAACCAGCAGGACAAGTCCCGCGCGATAGCCCTGCTGGAAATGCAGAAATACTCGATGTTCATGTTCACAAGCTGCGGCTGGTTCTTCTCGGAAATATCGCGTCTCGAAGCCACGCAGAATCTGAAATACGCGGCCTGTGCCATAGAACTGGCTTCCGGCTTCGGGTATGACTCAATAGAAGGCAATTTCGTCGCACTGCTGGAAAAAGCCCCTTCCAACAACACCGCGCTTTCCGACGGAGGAAAGATATATGCCGCGCTGGCCAGGCCGGCGGCCCAGAACGCCCGCACGGTGACCGCCGAATACGCCATCAAGAGCGTGTTCAGCGACGTGGCGGACGAAAACGACCTTTACTGCTTCCGCCTCGTAAGAAGGCAGGGCACGCGCTCTGACATAGAGGCCTACTCCTTCGCGGCGGGCCTGGCGGACATAACCAACACCGTCACGCAGGAGGAAACACGCGTGGCCTACTGCGCTGTGCTGACCCCCGCAGCGCAGGCGCGCTGTTATGTAAGCACGGAAGACACGCAGAACCGCTACTTCGCAATCAAGGACACGCTGGAAAACCTTAACACCACCTCCATATGGGAAGGCATAGGCGCCACCATAGAAAAGGTGATGGGGCGCAACCCCGTCTCCATACAGGAACTGCTGCCCGAAACCCGCGTGGACATACTTACGCTCATCCACTCCGGCAGGATGAGGGAGTTCAAGCGCCTGCACGGCGACCTGTTCCGCCGCCACCTGCCCATCGTGGAGCAGTTTCAGGGGCTCAAGCTCTCCGTGCCGGAAGACATAATGGCCGAAGTCTCCATCGGCGCGAGGATGTTCATAGTTTCCGGCCTTGAAAACTACAAGGAAACGCACGACTCCGCCCACCTGGAGGCCATAGAGGAAGTACTGCCCCGTATAAAGAAATGCGGCCTTAACGTTAACATAGAGCAGACTAAAAAACTGCTGGCTGACCTCATCGCCGCCACTCTGCAGGAAGTGGAGCTGCGCCCCACCGCGCGCAATATAAGGAAGGCTCGCAAGCTCATACGGACGGCCTTTGAAACTTCCATAACACACTGGCTGTTCGAAAACCAGAACCGCGCCATCCGCATATTCGACCTGTGGGAAAGACACCACTTCATGCGCCTGCTGACCGCGGCGGAAAAGGGCAATTCGGATAACCTGACGGAACTTGTCGGGCTCTACGAAGACCTGCGCATATACATGGCGGGAGTGCACGACAAGTTGAAAATCCTTGCCTCCGACCCCGTGGCGGAACTCCACAAGACGGGCAAGCCCTGACGACGGCGGAGCGGACAACCCCTCCGCGGAAATACCCTAAAGATGGCGTCAAAAATATCCCTTGCGCTTTTGCGATGGAGGTGTTAAAATAGACTAAAGAACGATTTTGGTCCAAAGGTCTAATTTATGGAAACCGCGCACACTCAGAAGGATGAACTTGTCAGGGCTGAGATAATCAGCTCCGGCCAGCGGCTGTTCCAGAGATACGGACTGGACAAGACCACCATGGAAGACATCGCCCGCGAAGCCGGCAAGGGCAAAAGCACCCTTTACTACTACTTCAAGAGCAAGGAAGACGTCTTTAACGCCGTAGCCC
>CAYPTM010000320.1:0-3338 GCA_964413345.1 uncultured Elusimicrobiales bacterium | reverse complement strand
TGGCGGGCCTATCAGGATGAAATTACAGACTACTTTGCGCAACATCCCGAGGTTAACCTATGAATTCCTCTTGTCCCTAGATCTGCGGTACGGGGATCTTATCCGCGAGATGCCGCACGGTCGGCCACGCGGCGCGGCCGCCCATGCTTGCCGCTAGGAAGGCCGTTCGCAGGGCTCCGGCACTACGCGCCGTCGCACCTGCTCCCAAGGAGGCCCGCACTTATCAACAACCTCCTATGCGCGGCCGGCCGGTACCCAACTGGGCCTTACCGGGCCGCGCCCGGAAGCCGCAGGCGGCCGTACAATGCAGAAAATTATTTCCCGCGCCCATAAATCTAAGATGCAGAACACCTTTCGTCCGTTTTCCCCGCAGTTAAATCAGGGGCGGACGGCCTTTCCCTTGGGGTTTGGGTTAGGGGCTACTGGAAGAAAAGCCGTCCGCCGCAATTTCAAATCACTCGGGCTCATAAAGAATGGTTCGAACACCATTGCTAAGAACCTCGCTTACTATCCTGGGCAACTCCGTCATGGTGTGGGACCCTTTCAAAACGAAATAGTCCGCCCGGCAGTCGGCATAGGCCGTTATCTCGGCGTCAGGGTCGGAGCTCACTACGATAACGGGGAACCTGGGGCGCTCCGCCCCATTCTTCAACGCCGTACAGACATCAACCGCGTCGCCGTCCTTCAGGTGAAAATCCAACAGGATGCAGTCCGGCTTATGTTTCTCGGCCTGGCGCACCCCGTCTTCGCAACTCGCGGCAGTGTGGATATCATAATCCATCTCGCCGAACAGCCGCCTCAGCAGCCTGTGCCAGAACAGGTCATCATCTATAACAAGTATCTTCCGGGGCATACGGCCCTCCAGCACCGACGCTAAAATTCATAGATGAATCCCCTAGGCCCTGTAATATCATTGCAGAATTTCCGGGTTTTGTCAACGCTTATAGCGTATAATTATAACCTCCTATGGGCCATAGTGGCCAAAATGCGCCTTTGATAGGATATACTTCATGTCAGACATCTACTCGGTAATAGGCCGCCGCATTCGCGAAGAGAGGATTCTACGCGGACTTTCCATTGAAAAGCTGGCGGAAGAGGCCGACCTGGCCGCTTCTTTCCTGGGCTCGATCGAGCGCGGAGAAAGGAAGCTCAGCGTTTTGACGCTGCACAAGCTTTCCCGCGTCCTCAACACTCAGGCCAGCGATCTTATGACCCCTCAAAGGAAAAAAGCCTCAGAAGCCTGGGAGCGCAAAGCGATATACCTCATAAAGTCCCAGCCGGACAACGCCAAAGAACCGATGTTCAAGATACTGGACTGCGCGGTAAAAAGTTTCAAACCGGCGAAGTAACACGCACCCGCAAAAAAGGCCGGGCTTGCTCGAACAAGCCCGGCCTTTTTTGCGGCACTATAGGTTTTATGGCCCACTCCTAAGTGGGCCATATGCCTCTGTCCGGCCTGTGTAACTTATGTTACACTCATAAGGTAGCCGGGGGGCTATATGCCGGGTGAAGGTAACTACAGGGTTAGGGGAAATGATGCCTAAAAGCATTCTCGTAGCGGACGATGAAAAGTCCATGCTCAATATTTATACGCGCCTGTTTACCGGCACGGAGTATTCCTTTTCCAAAGCCTCAAGCTTTGCCGAGGCGGCGGAACTTATAAATTCAAACACCTACGACCTGCTGATAACGGACCTGCTGTTCCCCGACGGACTGGGACTTGAGCTGATAAAGCTCTTCAAGAAGAAGCAAAAAGGGGCTAAAAGCCTGCTCGTGACAGGCTCGGACCCGCAATTCATCCCGAAACAGCTCCTGAATATACGCATCGAAAAGCCGTTCAGATTTGAAGCTTTAATGACCGCGGTAACCGAGGCTTTGGCGGGGCCGGCGCGCGCCGGCCGCAAGACAGGCGCAAAGAATCGGCTCCCCAGGCTTTCGCCGGGTGAATGAGAAGCCTTCGCTGCCTACGCCTATCCCAGAACCACCGAGAATTTAGCCGGGTCGGTCGTTAACCATCGCCCGTCTTTGGTCCGCGCCCTGGCCGCGGCCTGATAACGCCCGGCCGTATAGCCGGACCAGTCATACCACCAGTAGCCCACCGAATACCGGCAGACCTGCCAGGGTCCCTGGTTAATAGAGATCTCCACCCGCTCGATATCGCCCACGGCACCGACGCGGAGGGTATATTGAGGGGATGTAATTTTTTCACCCTGCTGCGGATGGTCCAGCACGGCGCGCCCCGCGCCGCCCGCCGCCTCGGCGCCGGTTTTAGCCGGCGCGGTTTTCCGCTTGCCTATCGCTTTTATCATCTTGGTTATTCCCATGTTCTTACGCTCTCCTTTTATCTCCCGGCACTATTATCTGCGCGGTTTTCAGGTTCTTTAACATCCCCCACATCATATTCTTACGCCGCTGCGCGAGAGCGCGGCAGTTCTTGCAGTCCTGGCTGTCGCTCTTGTAATCAGCGCAGGTCAAAAGCGAGTCGGCCTCCTGCCCCAGTGTCTTCACCAGCCTCGCTTTTTCGCCGTTGGTCCTGCCCCGGCCCAGCCTGTCGGCTATGGCGTTCATCACCGCCGCCTTATTGCGGAATATCGGACATTTCATGGAGTCAGATCGCCGCTAAGTCTTCCCGGCGCCGGCGGCGCTGCGCATGGTCTGCGCGGACCGCCTGCGGCGAGGCCTCCGCCTTCAGGCCGGATAGTTCCCGCTCCAGCACGTGGTAAAACTTTTTCCAGTTCACGGCTCCGGCAAAAGCCCTGTTGCCGTACCTGAACTCATGCGTCCCGCCGGAGGCCGACAGCGTTACCAGAAGCGACAAGTGCTCGTCCACCACGGAGCATTCTATCCCCCTGTCGGCGTAGAAATCTATGATCCTCCGGGCAAAAGCGGTGTTTTCTCGCAGCATAACCCCTCCTATTTTAACCCACCCTCTTTTACTTCCCCGCCGCCGCCAATTCAAGCCCCTGCGCGGAAGCGGCGCGGGCCGCATCTTCGGTGCTCCTGGTCACATTGATCCTGACATGGCGGGAATCCGTCTCGTCCTTGGACATGGCAGATATGGGAAGGTCCACATTGCCGTCCGGCAAGGCAAAACGCATGGAGAACGTGCCGTCCGGATTAAGGTTGACCTTGCGCCCGGCTACGGTCACAAAAGCGTCCGGCTCCGTAGCGCCGTACAGTATCAACTCGCAGTCAGCAACCAGCCAGAATTTCTTTTCTTCCGGCCTGGGGGCCTGCGCGCCGAGCGAACTGACGCCCCACGAAGCCCCCCGCGAGAACACGGCCCGCAGCATTTCCCAGCGCTGGGCCAGAGATTTAGCCACTTCGCCCGAGCCTTT
>CAYPTM010000319.1:0-3364 GCA_964413345.1 uncultured Elusimicrobiales bacterium | reverse complement strand
CTGCTGCCGCTGTTCTGGCATCAGATAGACGCGGACGGCATTTCCTACATAAGCATAGCCCAGCGCTACATGCAGGGCGATTTTTACGGCGCGCTTAACGGATACTGGGGCCCGCTGCTTTCCTGGCTGATGATACCGCTGATGAAGCTTGGGGCGGACCCGCTCAAAGCCGCGAAAATCGTGCAACTGGCCTCGGGCGGGCTCGCCCTGTGGGGATTGTGGCTGCTGACGGAAGGCTTCGGCCTGCGCGGCATGGCAAGGCGGATTACGATGCTTGCCGCCGCGCCGATGGCGTGGGCGTTTTTCATGGTGGCCATATCGCCGGACCTGATGGCCACTGGCTTTGCGCTGGTCTATATGGGACTTCTATGGCTATGGAGGAAAGAGCCGTCTTTCAGAAAAGGCATGGCGCTTGGGGCGCTTGGAGCGCTGGCTTACCTTTCAAAAAGCTACCTGCTGCCATTCTTTATAGTCCACTTCTCGGTATTCACCGCCGCGCAGCTTTACAAAATGCCGGAAGGCCGCAAGGCGGCACTGGCGCAGTTCGCGGGAGGGCTGCTTCTGCTCGCGGCGCTGTCCTCGCCGTGGATACACGCCCTTTCAGGCAAATATGGAAGCGTGACGGTCAATACCACCGGCAAATACAACATGGCCGTGGTGGGACCGGGATACATCGGCCACCCGATGAACTGGCAGGGCTTCTTCCCCCCTCCGGATGACGAAGCCCTTAGCGTATGGGAAGACCCGGCCTCAATCCCGGTAACTACATGGAGCCCCTTTGCAAAACCGGCCCACCAGTTCAAGCTTATACTCAAGAATCTCGGCTTCACATTATGGGCGTTCTTCAGCGTCTCCGCCCTCATATTCCTTCTGCCGTTTCTGCTCCGGGGCCAGTGGAAACAGGACCCCTCCTCACGGTCGTACATCCTGTTCGCGCTTTTCTCAATCACTCTTTACTTTGCCGGCTATCTGCCGATAGTGACACGGGCGCGCTACCTGTATCCCTGTTACTTCACGCTTCTCCTCCTCTCGATGATAGAGGCGGATGCGGTCGCGAAACGGTACAGGGCCGAAACGCGCGCAATCCTGCTTGCCGCCGTTGCCCTTTCATTCCTGTCCGCCCCGGCCGCGAATCTTTCGCAGAACATAAACTCCGGCAGGCAGTATCCAGTCATGGCCAAAATCCTGTCCGAGCGCTACGGCCTGTCCGGAAACATCGCCTCAAACGGGAACTGGATGGAAACCCTCTACATCTCCTACTTCCTGAGAAACGGCGGGAACGCCCCCGGCCAAAAGGGCAGGGGCGTACCCGGCCTTCAGAATGGGCCGAAAATACGCTATTTCGGAGAAATGCGGAAAGGACTCCCGGCGGCCGAACTCGGGCCGGAACTTGAAAGGCTGGGCGTAGATTATTTCCTTGTATGGCGGGACGGGACCATTGCCCCCGCCGGCTGGAGCGAGATAACCGGCGGAAGCCTTAAAGACCTGCGGATTTTCAGGCGCGGCGCGGTCAGATAGTCCTGCGGCGGGGATTAGGCTCCCCTTCCGATGGAGAAACGGAAGGCCTGGCCTTAAGCTCGTAGAAAGAGGCGCGTTCCTTGCCTAGCGAAAACGAAAGCATCTCCCGCCTGAAAAACAGCGCGTCTATCTTTTCATTCATCCCCTCGAATTCCCTTATTCCCATACGGTTGGTGGCGTCGTCGAAGTAAAGTATGCACTTCTCTCCGGAAACAAGCTCGTTCCTCAGTTCCGGACTTTCAACAATGGCCCTGGAATAAACCGCGCGCTGGAAATTGACGGAGCGTATTATGACGGGCGCGTTGGCAAGCACCACGCACTGCTCGGGCAGCTTCTCGTGCAGTTTGTCTATGGCGCGTGTTTCAAGCTCATAAAGGTCATAGCGGTAAGCGGCTTTCCCCCCGTAGCTGAAGAGAAGGACGGAAAGGCCGGCCGTCACCAGCGCGGCCGAAAGGCGGGCGGTGCGGGATTCCGATTTCAATATCCACTCCACGGTCGCCGCCGCGAACAGGCACAGCGCCGGATAAAAGAGCAGGAAAATCTTTGTCTTGGGGAACACGCCGAAAGTCGTGCCGTAGACCGCGAACCATGTGGAGAAGTAAAAAAGGTACAGTGCCCCGCAATAGGCGCAGAGGACGGACAGCATGCGCCGCTTTTCCCGCCAGAAATAGAAAACGCCGAGCAGGGCGACAAGGCCGAAAGAGACCGGGTGGATGCTTCCGTTAAAAAACGACGGCAGCCAGTCCACGGAATTATGCCACAGGTTCGCGAGCGAGATGCTGCTCCCCTTTACCGCGCCGAAGGAATCGGCCTCCAGCCAGTTTGTTGAACTCTGGAACGCGGCGAAACGCAGGAAGTTGGGCAGGGCCGCAAGAGGCGGCAGCACGCATGCGGAAACCATGCCGGCGGTCAAAGCCGGCGCCGGACGGCGCAGCAGGAATATGCCGCCGATAAAGAGAACCGAGAACAGCCCCAGTTCCGGCCTTATCTGCGCGGCGCAGGCCCAGGAGAAGGAAGACAGCCAGAGGAATTCCCTGTCCTCCCTGCGGTAATAGAGCATCGAGAAATAAAGCCCGGCGCAGAGGAAAAACAGCGCAGGTATCACAGTTTCGGCCGTCATGGACCACACCATGCGCCAGGGCAGCAGCGCCATGAAAAGGGAAGCTGCCAGGGAACCCCTGCCGCCAAGGCCGGACTCGCGCGCGGCGAGGAACACCCAGAACGGAATCAGCAGGCCCATGACGCCGCACAGGTATATGGCGCTGTAGGCGCTTATGCCGAATATATAAAAGGCGAGGCTCATCAGGAATGGCCAGCCGATTGACTTGAGGTAATCGGCGGCGAAACCGTGCGTCATCGTGTTCTTTGCCGCCTCCATATACCAGAACTCGTCTATGTACAGGATGTTCTTGGGATGGACAAGCAGGAACTGAAGAACCGCGCCAAGCGCCAGCACCCCGGCTAGGCAAAGCCAGACCCTGCCAGTTATGCCCCGGAACTCCGCCATAAGCTTGCGCCTGTATTCAAACAGGCAGAAAAGCCAGCCGCCGAACACAACGGCGGAAGCAAGGGTAAGTCCGTAGAGAAGCGTCATTTCCATGTCATTGTCTCCGCCGGCGACAGGTTGGCGCCGCTGCGGCGCAAAAGCTTGAGCTGTTCCTCACCCTCGGCCCTGCGGCCGGATTTTATGAGGGACATCCCGAAAGCGTGCCGGTATAGAGGATTTTCAGGCTGCAGCGAGAGCGCCGCGCCCGACTGAACGGCGGCGCAGCCATAGTCCCGCAAAAGATAGCAGGCCCGCGCCGCGCCGAAGCGTGCGGCGGGATTGCGCGCATCAATAAGCGCG
>CAYPTM010000318.1:0-3447 GCA_964413345.1 uncultured Elusimicrobiales bacterium | reverse complement strand
GGGAGCGGGTTTGTCGTGAAGGCTTTGTAGTCCATTACGCCGGTCCTGTCCGCTGTCTTAGGCATATGCGCCGCTGTGGGCAGTATTACGGGCGCCGCCAGCAGCGTAGCCAGAGCGCAGGAGTAAGCGAATGTGATGACGGATCGCCGGAGCTCCTCGAAGTCCCTCCAGCACATTATCAGGCAGAAAGCGGTTTCGCACAGGGAAATGTAAAGTAAATACTGGAAGTATCCCGACAGCAGGACGAAAGTTTTTGCCAGCGTCAGTCCGGTGATGCCGGTCCGCAGGTTTCCCTTTATGGCTTTCAGCAGGAAATAATGGCCCCACGGCATATAGGCCGCCGCCGGCAGGGTTATCCACCATGACGAGGAGACCAGCACCGCGAAAGGGCACAGGCCCCATGCGGCCGCGCCGAAGGCAGCCGCCGGCAGGGCGGCGCCCGCCGTTTCCAGCAGGAAGAACATTCCGGCGGCACCCGTCAGCAGGTGTCCCCAGGCCATGATGTCCATGGTCAGGAAGCTGCTTCCGGATATAAGCCTGCCTAGCGTTTCCGCGATATAGGCGGGGGGGAACAGCGCCGCCGACGCCGCGTCGTTCGGGTTGCCCAGGAACTGGTGAAAATTGAAAAGGCCGGGGACTCCGTGCCTGAAAAAGCTGTCCCACTCGAAGGCGAACAGGGGCAGCGTGTAATTGCGGTTGTCGTCGCAGAGGAAATAGTAGGGGAGGCGCCACTCTAGCAGGGCCAGCGCGGCTGCCACGGCCGCCAGCGCCGCAAGCAGCGCAGCCAGCCTCTTTCCTCCCGCGCCGGACCGCTGTTCCATCTAAGGCCTTGAAGACGAGGGGTACAGCGCGTCCATGAAGATGTCGTTCTGTTCCTTGCCGCCCGATATCTTCATGTGTATGGAAAGGACGTACAGGCCCTCAGTGAATATTTCCCGCCAGCCGTCCGGGAAGCGCGTGAAATCCTTGTAGGTGGTTATCAGCGGCAGGCCGTTCAGCACGGCGTGCGCGCTTTTAAGCTGTTCCAGCGTGAACGGATGATGGTCGGGATAGCGCCATGCCTGTTCCAGTTTCAGGCCCTGGTGCTCGAGTGTTTTTTCGAAGCTGGCGGGGTCGCCTATGCCGGAAATGGCGGCGGCCTTGCCCTTTATCCTGGACAGGGGGACCATCTCATTACGGCAGACATCGAAGTAATGCTCCGGCTCGTGCACCGCCTGCAGTATGGGGGAGCTTTCGTTGTAATCCCGTATTTCCGCTATTATTTCGTCCACCTGTTCCGTTTCCACCAGGTCAGCGTGGGTTATGATCATGAGCCCGGCGCGTTCAAGTGCGGTTTTGGGCTCGCGCAGCGTTCCAAGCGGAAGCAGCTGGTCCCCGCCGAAAGGATTGCGGGCGTCGATGAGAAGTATGTTCATGTCCCTCTCGAGCGCGAAATGCTGGAAGCCGTCGTCCAGCAGTATCACATCGCTCTGGAACTTAAGGACTGCCGCGTGGGCGGCCTTGTAGCGGTCGGGACAGACTATTACCGGCACATTGTGCTTTTTAAGCGCCTTGTGCATCAGGAAGGGTTCGTCGCCGGTAATCTGCCATACGTCTTCCGGCGCGTCCTCGTTTATGACGTATGCTTCCTCTGTGTCCACGGAGCCGCGGTACCCGCGCGACACTATGGCCGTTTTGACGTGTGTTTTGCTTAGCTCCGTAGCGGCCAGCAGGCAGGCTGTGGTCTTGCCGGTGCCGCCGGTGGTTATGTTTCCGATGCAGACCACGCGCGCGCGGACGGAACGGGACTTGATGAGTTTGGAAGTGTAGGCGGCTTCCCGGAGGGCGACGCCCGCCCTGTAAAACATGGAGAGTGTCCACAAAAGGCCCTTGCCGGGCAGGCTGGAACTGAGGTTTTCATGCAGGGAAATAAGGTCCATTGTTCACACCTTCTTGTAGTATTTCAGCATTTGCAAAGCGGTTTCGGCCACCTTTTCGGGCGGCAGCCCGTTCAGGCATTCAAGCCCGCGCGGACATTCGTTGCGGTAGCAGGGCACGCAGTCCAGGTCTTCCCGCCGTACATAGCGGTGAAGCGGATTGTTCGGGGGCGTCCAGGCCCTCGGGTCGCTGGATGAGTGTATGGTCAGCGTGGGCCTGCCCTGCGCCACGGCCATGTGCTTGGGGCCGTTGCAGTTGGTGATAAGCAGGTCGCATTGTCCGACAAGCGCCGCAGCCCTGCCCAGGGTGTCCGTGCGTGGGGCCTTCACTCCGCCGCACCGTGCGGCTATATCCGCGGCAAGCCCTTCCTCGCCCGGACCCCACAGTACGGCAGTCCTGCAGGGAAGCGATTCGTTTATCAGCCGCACGGCCCTGACGAAATGTTCCGCAGGATACTGGCGGGTTATCTTGCGCGAGGCCGGTGCCAGCATCAGCAGGGGCCTCCCGTCCGGGGCAAGGCCGGCTTTTGAAAGCTCCCCTTCCGCCCAACGCTTGTCCTCTTCCGACGGGAAAATCTCCGGCAGATGGTCCGCCTCGTCAATGCTGATGCCGAGTTCCTTCAGCCGCAGCATCTTTTCCAGCGCGGCGTAGCCGGGTTCCCGGAAAGTGTTGAAAACGTGGTTGTAACCGAACTTCCAGTATACGTCGCCCGGGCCTGCCCGCAGTTTCGCTCCCGAGAACGCGCATATCGTGCAGGTGCGCGGATTGCCGAGGAAATCTATGACCCAGTCATAGCCGCGCCCGCGTATCTTCCAAAGCCACGCGGCGGCGCGGGCCGGGTCGTACGGGAGGATTTCGTTTAGCCGGGGATTGCCGGCCAGTACCGCGCCGCAGGCCGGTTCGGCCAGAAAATCTATTTTTGCGTCCGGGAACTGGCGGCGCAGCGCGCGCACCGCCGGGGTGGCGAGTATAACGTCGCCTATCCGGCGCAGCTGTATGACCAGTATCTTCCCGGGTTTGTCGGTCATCTTTCTAGAAGCGGGACTTGCCGCGCGTAAGCTGGAGGTGGAAGTCCAGCATGGTGTCATCGCCGCGTATCAGCAGGCGCTTCAGGGCGGCCTCTTCGGCGTTCCACGGCAGGAGCGATATGCCCTGCCTTATACCGAAGTCGCAGACGTAACCGGCTTCCTTCGCCAGTTTGCGGACGTTGGCGGCCAGTGCGCCGCCGCCGTAAGGGTAAGCCATGCAGGTCACTTCCCTGCCGAGCCTGTCGCCCAGCCGTTTCCGGCTTTCGCGCAGTTCCCACGCCGCTGTTTCCGGCGCAAGGTTCTGCAGCGCGGGGTGGTTCATCGTGTGGGAGCCGAAATCCATTATGCCGCTTTCCTGCATCTCCCGTATCTCCTCCCAGGTCAGCATGGGCTGCCAGGGCTCCTCTTCCGGGTTCTGCCAGGCGTTGTGCTTGGCTATGGTGTTGTAGACCAGAAAGATGTTTCCCTTGCCGCCCTTGTCCTTGAGTATTTTCCAGGCTTC
>CAYPTM010000317.1:0-3459 GCA_964413345.1 uncultured Elusimicrobiales bacterium | reverse complement strand
TTTCGCTTTCCACCGAAGCCGCGGTGCTTTCCTCGTCCTTCACGTTTTTTACCGACGCCAGCGGCTATCCTTCCCCCATACTGCCTTACGACAGGCTGGAAAACCAGAGCACCCGCCGCCTCTGGCCGCAGCACGGCATACTCATCGGCGACAATATCTGGCTTTTCTATTCCATCGTCCAGCGCTTCGGCACGCATTCCGGGGATCTGGCGTTCATCGGGCAGGGCCTGTCCTGGTCCAAGAAGCCGAAGGGGCCGTTCAAGCGCATGAAATTCGGCGGCGCCTTCTCCATGTGGGGAGATATGCAGCCTTCCTTTGGTTCCTGGATTCTGCGCGGGGATGACGGCTGGCTTTACGCCTACGGCCGCGCGCTTGCCGAGCCCGGCAAATACGCCCTCTACCTGGCCCGCGTACGGGAGAAGGACATCGCGGTCAAAAGCTCGTGGCGCTATTATTCCTCCACGGGGGATAAGCCTTCATGGACTTCCGACATAATTTCCGCGGCCCCGCTCTTTGAGGGGGTTCCGGGTGACATTTCCGTGTCGAAAAACGCTTTTCTGGACAGATACCTGATGATTTATTCCGACTCGGACGAGCGGCGCATAGTGATGCGCGCGGCCCCGGCCCCATGGGGCCCGTGGGGAGCGCCGGAGGAGATATTCTCCTGCGGAGCGCCTGACAAGAAAACATACTGCGCCGGCGCGAAGGAGCATCCCCAGTTGGCCGCGCAGAACGGCCGGAAAGTCTATTTTACCGTTACCGCGCCGCGCGGAAGCGCGCCGGTGCTGTACGAAATCGAATTCAACTCGGCCCCAGTACAGCAGGGGCCGGCGGAGGCAAGATAATGGAGCGCACTATTCTGGTCATCAATCCCGGTTCAACCTCGGACGACATCGGCGTTTTCAAGGGAGAGAAGCTGCTTTTCTCGAAGGTGGTGCGCTACAGTCCGCTGGACCTGAAGGCTTTTGAAAGGCAGAAAGTTACGGCGCAGTACGAGTTCCGAGAAAAGGTGGTGCTCGACGCGCTGAAGGAAAACGGTGTGGAAATCGGGCATCTGGACGCCGTGGTCGGCCGCGGCGGCGTGATAAAACCCATCCCCGGCGGCACTTACGCTGTCAACGAGCGCATGCTCGCCGACCTGCGCGAGGGCGTCATGGGCGACCACCCGTCAAATCTTGGAGGCCTGCTGGCCCACGAAATAGCCAGCCGCGCGAAATGCCCGGCCTTCATCGCCGACCCGGTCGTGGTGGACGAGCTTGAGCCCCTGGCCAGGTATTCCGGCATGCCGGAAAACCCCCGCATCTCCATTTTTCACGCCCTGAACCAGAAGCGCGTCGCCCGTCTCGCGGCGGAGAAGCTCGGCAGGAAATACGAGGACTGCAACCTCATCGTCATGCACGGCGGCGGAGGGGTTTCAGTCGGCGCGCACAGGAAGGGCCGCGTGATTGACGTCAACAACGCCCTTGACGGCGACGGGCCCTTCACCCCGCAGCGCAGCGGCGGCGTTCCGTCCGGCGGCCTCGCGAAGATGTGCTTCAGCGGCAATTACAACCATTCCGACATAAAGCTCAAGATAAAGGGCCGCGGCGGCCTGGTGGCCTACACCGGCACTTCCGACCTGATGGCGCTGGAAAAATATATAAAGACCGGCGAAGCCGCCCCCGATTCCGGCATAGACACCGCCCGGCTTTCTCCGAAACAGGCCCTTGAATGCGTGGAGGCCATGGCCTACCAGATGGCCAAGGAGATAGGCGCGATGGCGGCCGTCCTGAAGGGCAAGGTCGACGCCGTGGTTCTTACCGGCGGCCTCGCTTACGACCCGCACGTGACCGGTTTCCTGAAGGAAAACATCTCTTGGCTGGCCCAGGTCCTGTTGTTTCCCGGCGGGGACGAGAAGCGCGCCCTGCGCGACGCCGCCGACCTGGCCCTTTCCGGCAAGGCCGAGATACGGCAGTACGCCTGAACTTTTTGGAGCGCCCCTCCGTGGGCCGCTCCCTATGGATATTCCCGGGAGGAGTGCATGATTAAATTCGGAAGTTTCACCGAACTGCTTGCCATGGTCAAGGGCAAGGCAAACCGCGTCGCAGTGCCTGGCGCGACTAATCCTGAGGCGCTGGAAGCCATAAAGATGGCGGACGCCAACGGCCTTATTTCCGGCGGCGTTCTTATAGGCGACGTGCCGGTAGTGAAGGAGATGGCGGCGCAGGCCGGTCTCGACCTGAACAAGTTCGAGTATATCCAGTGCTCCGACGTCCCCGAGATGTGCCGCCTCGCCGTGGAATGCATAACCACGGGCCGCGCCAATTTCCTGCTGAAGGGCCTGGTGGACACCAAGTTTTACATGAAGGCCATCCTTAACAAGGAGGCCAATCTGGTTCCGCACGGCTCCCTGCTCTCCCATTTCGTGCTGTTCCGGTCTTCCCATTACAAGAAAATGGTGGTCATCACCGACGCCGCCGTAATGATATCCCCCACCCTTGAGCAGAAGGCCAAGATAATACAGAACGCCGTGGACATACTGCGGCGGCTTGGGGTGGAGCGGCCCAAGGTTTCGGTAGTCTGCCCGGTTGAAAAAGTGAACGAGAAGATTCAGTCTTCCGTAGACGCGGCCGAGCTCGCCCGCATGAGCCGCGAAGGCCTGATAAAGAACTGCGTGGTGGAGGGCCCCTACGATATTTACATAACCTTCTCCCGCAAACTGGCCGAGGAAAAGGGCATATCCGGAGGGGAAGTGCCCGGAGAGGCAGATGTCATCCTCCTGCCTAGCCTGGACGCCGCCAACGCGCTTTACAAGAGCATCGCTTTCTTCGGCGAGGAATTCTCCGCCGCCACCATCGTGGTGGGGGCCTCCGTCCCGGTCATACTGCCGTCCAGGGCCGACGCGCCGGCGATAAAGCTGAATTCCATAGCCCTCTGCTCGTTCCTTCAGCAGCAGAAGGCCGCCGCCTGAGGAATGGAACTGCTGTCAAGGCGGCTCCTGCCTTCATACTGGCGGGCGGTCATCTATGCCGCGCTCGGCCTTGTGATATGGGCCGTCCACTGGCATTACGAACGTCTCTCCATTGAAGCTGCCAACGCCTCCGAACTTGCCGTTGCCAGGCCCGTCTCTTACGCAGCGCAGGTCCGCGCAGTAAGCCCCGCGTCGCTGCTCTCCCGCCACGGCATTCCGCAAAAGCAGGCGCGAGAGATTCTTTCCGCGCTTTCCCGCCGGGTGCCTTCCCGTTTGCTTAAGGGGGCGGACGAGCTCCTTCTGGTTCTCTCTCCTGATGGGAAGTTCCAGCGGCTTGCCGTATACCAGACACACAAGATGCACGCAATCGCGGCGGCCGGCGGCAGGCTGTACGCGCATTCCTACTCCTTCCCTCTTGTCGCGGCCCGTCATGCCGCCTGCGGACAGATAAAGAGTTCGCTGTGGGATTCCATGATAGCCAGGGGGCTTCCTCCGGCGCTGGTGCTTGA
>CAYPTM010000316.1:0-3469 GCA_964413345.1 uncultured Elusimicrobiales bacterium | reverse complement strand
GATACTATGAATTTTCGCGCCTCGTCCTCCGAGAAACGGAACAACACCGGGATGGAGCGCAGCTGCACCGTGCCGGGACCGAAACGCTCAACCTCGAAACCGGCGGAGTGCAGCCATTCTCCCCACGCCAGTATGGCTTCGGCGTCGCTGGCCGGGAGTTCGATGACCAGCGGCACCGCCAGCGGCTGCACCGCCGCGTGGCCCGCCCGCATTTCGGAAAGATATTTTTCGTAGAACACGCGCTCCTGCGCGGCATGCTGGTCCATCAGGAACAGCCCGCCGCCGTTCTCGAAGACAAGATAGCTGTTCTCTATGGCGCCGACATAGCGGTAAGGCGGCCTGTACCATGATGGCGCCTGCGGAACGGACGGCGCGGGAACATTTGCGGCGGCAGACACGGGGGATTCCGCCAAAGGGCTTTCGGCCACGGAAACCGATGAATCCCGCACTTCGCTGTAAGCCAGTTCCTGCTGGACAGGCTGAAGCGGCATGGAAAACTCCGCCGGGAGAGGCGGCACCGTTTCAGCCCCATGCGGGGTCGCGGGAGCGGATGGAGCGTCCTGCCGGGAGTAAAGTCCGCGCTCCTCTTCCGCGCGGCCCGCTATGGCGCGGGCAGCGGCGTTCATGACAAGCCCGAACACCATGCCTTCGGATTTGAAGCGCACGTCCCGTTTCTGGGGATGGATATTCACATCGAAATCAGAGGGCGGAAGCGTCAGGCAGACCACTGCGGCGGGGAACCTGTCATACTGACGGGCGGGGCCGTAGGCCTTGTAAAGGGCCTGCTGCATGGTCTTGGAAGCGACGGGCCGCCTGTTGACGAAGTAGTACTGCGCCTGCCGGCCGGACTGCATTTTATCCGGGGCGGAAAATGCCGCGAAGAAACCGGCCTCGGGCAGAGAAGCCTTGAGCAGCCCACCGGCGGCCTCTTTCCCGAATATAACATGGGCGCGCTCAAGCACGCCCTCGTTGAAATCCTTCCGGGCCGGGAAGGCGTAGATGAGGGAACCGTCTATTTTAAGGGACAGGGCCAGGCCGGGATTGGCGAAAGCGAACTCCTCCACGGCGCGGATGAGATGTCCGCGCTCGTTCTGGTCGCTCTTCAGGAATTTGAAGCGGGCGGGAGTATTGTAAAAGAGGTCGCGCACTTCAACGGCGGTACCGGGCGCGGGCGCGGACCGGCGGGCTTCCAGCTCCCTGCCGGCATCGAAAGAAACAGACCATCCTGCGTCCGCCCCCCGCGCGCAGCTTGTTATGGACATGCGGGAAACGGCGGAAACCGAATACAACGCCTCGCCCCGGAAGCCGAACGTAGAAAGCGAATCCAGGTCAGCGAACGCGGAAATCTTGCTTGTGGCATGGCGCAGCACGGAGCCGCGTATGTCCTCCAGGCCCATGCCGTCACCGTCGTCCGCGACGCGTATCAGTGTCTTGCCCGCCTTTTCTATTTCAATGCGGACGGAAGCGGCCCCGGCGTCAGCGGAGTTTTCCAGCAGTTCCTTGAGGACGGAGGCGGGGCGTTCTATGACCTCGCCCGCGGCGATTTTTGCGGCAACGTCCGGGGCGAGGATTTTGATGGTCATGTCAGCCGAGGCGTTTCTTCCACTCGGTGATGGCGTTGAGAGCCTCAAGCGGGGTCATCTTTTCCGGGGAGCAAAGCTTTAGCTCCTCGATAATCTGATCCGCGCCGAAAATAGGCAGCAGCGGGGGCTGCTCCGTCCGGCCGGAGGTCGGGTCGGTGCGCTCCTCTAGGTTTTTGAGTATGGCGCGCGCGCGAAGGACGCAGGTGGGCGGCAGGCCCGCCAGCTCGGCGACGTGTATGCCGTAGGACTTGTCAGCCGGGCCTTCCCCTATCTTGTGCAGGAACACAAGCTCGGTCTTCCCGGCCTTGTTCTGCCACTCGCGCACTTCCACGTTGAAATTGCGTATGCCCTTGTACTTGTCCTCAAGCTCGGTAAGTTCGAAATAATGGGTGGCGAAAAGCACCTTGGGCCCGCCTTCCTTCCTGTAAAGATACTCGAGCATGGCCCACGCGATGGAAACGCCGTCGAAGGTGGAGGTGCCGCGGCCTATCTCGTCCAGCAGGACAAGGCTGCGCGGCGTGGCCGTGGAAAGTATCGCGGAGGCTTCCCGCATTTCCACCATGAAGGTGGACTCGCCGCGGGCCAGCGCGTCGTGCGCGCCCATGCGGGACATTATGCGGTCGATAACGCCCATGCGGACAGACTGGGCCGGAACGAAGCTGCCCATCTGCGCCATGACGGCGATGAGGGCGTTCTGCTTCAGGTATACGCTCTTTCCGCTCATGTTCGGGCCGGTGATGACCATTATCTGCGGGTCGGTGGAGCTGACCTTAAGGCCGTTTGGCACGAACTGCCCCGCGGGAAGATTGCGCTCCGCCACCGGATGGCGTCCGCCCTCGACATGCAAATCATGCGAGAGATCCACTTCCGGGCGGACATAGCCGCCCTTTATGGCGGCCTCGGCAAGGGAATAATAGGCGTCCAGCTCCGCCGCGGTGCGCGCGAACACGCGCAGGGCGGAGAGATAGCCCAGCAGGCTCTGGCGCACTTCCTCGAAAAGATGGGACTCTATCCGCGCTATGCGGTCCTCGGCGCCGAGTATCTTGCTCTCCATCTCTTTCAGTTCCTGCGTGATGAAGCGCTCCGAATTCGCGAGGGTCTGCTTGCGCACATACCCCGGCGGCACCTTGGCTATGTTGGATTTCGTGACCTCGATATAGTAGCCGAAAACGCTGTTGTAACTGACCTTAAGCGAGGAAATCTGAGTGGCCTGGCGCTCCCGTTCCTCGAGTTCGGCGAGCTTCTCGCGGCTGTTGCGCTTGAGCCCGCGCAGCTCGTCAAGCTCCGGATGGAAGCCGTCGCGTATCACGCCGCCGTCTGAAAGGCGGGCGGGCGGATTGTCAGCGACGGCGCGGGCGAGAAGGGCCCCCGCCTCGTGTATGGCGGCCTGCGCGTCCTCGAAGCGAGTGCGGAGGCGAGGAAGAACGGCGGCCTCCCCCTCAATCCACTGGCGCAGGGGCGCCGCGGCCTCAAGGGATTTGCGCAAGGCGGCGGCGTCGCGCGGGGAAGCGGTGCGCGCGGCTATGCGGCTGAGGGACCTGTCCACGTCCGCTATGCCGGAGAGTATCTCCGCCAGGGAGGAACGCGCCTGCGCGTTGTCGTAAAGCTCGGAAACGGCATTGATCCGGGCCTTTATGTCCGTAAGCTCCAGAAGCGGGGAAAGCACCCACTCCCGCAGCAGGCGGGAACCCATGGGCGTCACAGTGTTGTCCAGCACGCCCCAGAGTGTCTGCTCCCTGCCGCCGAACTGGGAAGAAACCAGCTCCAGCGTGCGGACGGCGTTTTCATCCAGCTGCATGCTGGTGACGGGTTCGCGGTAAACCGGCGACAGCAAATCCTTGAGGTTGGGGGTGTTTTCCCTCATGGCGAATTCACTGAAGAAGAAT
>CAYPTM010000315.1:0-3477 GCA_964413345.1 uncultured Elusimicrobiales bacterium | reverse complement strand
GCGCAAGGAACCCGCGACCTTCGGGCTCGGCTATGTCATCCCCTGCTGGACCGAAGCCGTTTCCCAGATGAAGGAAGGCGGCAAGGCCAAGGTCGTCTGCCCCTCCGAGACCGCTTACGGCGAGCAGGGCCAGCCTCCCGTCATCGCCCCGGGCGCCACGCTCGTGTTCGACATAGAGCTGCTCAAGGTCATGGAGCCGGAACCGGTTCCCGCCCCCGCAGCTGAAGCCGCCAAGGACGCAGCCCAGGGCGACCAGCCCGCGGCCGCCCCCAAAGCGGAAGAAAAGAAGAACTAGCAGCACCCGCAGTTTTTTCGCGAGGGGCGGCCCTGAGAAGGGGCCGCCCCTTTATTATTTACGGGAGTAGTTTGGATATACCACCTTATGCCCAAAAAAACTGTTTTCCGCTTTCTGTCCGCATCGCTGCTGTCCCTGCTGCTGCCGGCCCTGTCCTTCGCCGGAGGAGTGACAATCTGCTACAAGCGTTTCGCCGCCGATTATGACGGCTGGAAACTCTGGGTGTGGAATGAAAGCGAAAAACGCCCCGGGTTCGAACTGTCCCCGTCCGGCGTCGAGGACTGCGGCGCGGTTTTCAATCTCGACTTGGACAAGGCGGGCCTCTCCGGCAGGAAAGTGGGCATTCTTCCCCGGCGCGGGGAGTGGGAGGCCAAGGATTCCCCGGACCGCTTTTACGATTCTTCAATGCCAAACGCAGTTTATCTGCTTGAAAACGACTCCACCACCTACAGGACCATGCCCGTAATAAAACCGGAACTTAAGCGCGCTTTCCTCGATTCTGAAAACAGGATTCGCATTGTTTTCAGCGCCCCAGTGAACGGGGCTTTTCTGGCGAAACATCCCGCCCGGCTTCTGGCGGGCGCGGAAGCCTACGAGCTGGGCAAACTCGCCCTGCCGCACGGGCATTCTTCCGCAAGGGTTTTCTCCGCTGATATAAAGAATGTGCCGGAGGGCGGTTTCGACAGCTTCAAGCTGGGCGGCTGGCGCGTGGCGCTGAAGGACGCGGGCGAGGTGTCGGTCGCGGCCGGCTCGGTGCTGGATGGCGAGTCTTTCCGCAGCGACAAAGAGATGGGCGCCGTCCGGGAGGGGGAAAAGACCGTCATCCGCGTTTTTGCGCCGACCGCCGTCAGCGCGGTGCTGCTTTGCAAAAAAGCGCTTGCCGCCGAAGCGAATGAATACCCCATGGCCTACGCCGGCAACGGCCTGTGGGAGGTTTCTCTTTCCGAGAACACCGATAACTGGTATTACCGCCTGCGCGTCACTCGGGACGGCAAGACCGTGGAGGGCCTGGACCCTTACGCCTGCTCGGTGACCGCGCATAACGGCTGGGGCATGATTCTTCCCAAGGACCTGCCGGAAGTGGCCCCGTCGCCTGTGTTCCCGAATTCCGAGAACGTGATTTACGAGATGCATGTCCGGGACATAGACATAGACCCCAAATCAGGCGTGAAGATTAAAGGCAAATATCCCGGAGTCGCGGAGACGGGAACGCGCCACGCGGACTATCCGGAGATGAAGACCGGACTGGACCATCTGTCCGAGCTTGGCGTGAACACGCTGCACATAATGCCGTTCCAGGATTTCGAAAACGACGAGAACGGCGACGCCTACAACTGGGGTTACATGCCTGTCAATTTCAACGCGCCGGACGGCTGGTATGCCACCCGCCAGGACGACGTCACCCGCGTGCGCGAGGTGCGCGATATGATAAGCGCCCTCCACAAGAGCGGCTTCAAGGTGGTCATGGACGTGGTCTACAACCATACCGCTGAGGCCAGCCCCGAAACCCTGTTCAATTTCAACGCGCTGGCGCCAAATTATTACTACCGGGTGAAGCCGGACGGGACCTATTCCAACGGCTCCGGTTGCGGCAACGAGTTCCGCTCCGATTCCTACATGGGGCGCAAGTTCATTCTCGACAGCCTCAAATACTGGGTTAAGGAATACAAGGTGGACGGATTCCGTTTCGACCTGATGGGCCTCATGGATATGGCCACCATCGAGGCGGTAGTTGCGGAGCTGAAAAAGATTAATCCAAATATCTTCATCTACGGCGAGCCGTGGACCGCAGGCGAGACGCTCATCGTGAAGACAGAGAAGGGCTCGCAGAAGGGCAAGGGCTTCGCGGTGTTCAACGACCACTTCCGCAATGCCGTAAAGGGAAGCGTGTTCAACCTGCTGCCCGGCTATGTGCAGACCGGTGTGGAGCGCGCCCGCGTAATGGAGGGGCTGCGCGGCAGCATAAACGACTTCACCGCCTCCCCGCAGGAGACCATCAATTACGTCTCCTGCCATGATAACCTGACGCTGTGGGACAGGATTGTCCTTTCCACCACCGGGCAGGCGACTTTCGGGGAGCAGATACGCATGGACATGCTGGCCAACGGCCTTGTGCTGGCGGCGCAGGGTCTTCCCTTCCTGCATTCCGGGGAGGAGCTGCTCCGCACCAAGAACGGCGAGGATAATTCCTACAACCTGCCGGATTCCATCAATCGGATAGACTGGTCCCGCAAGAAAACCTTCGAGGGCGTTTTCCGCTTCTACAAGGGCATGGTGGAATTGCGTCTCGCGCATCCCGCCTTCCGCATGAAGACGGCCGAGGAAGTCCGCGCCAACATGAAGTTTTACGAGGACATCGGCCTGCCGGTCAAGGAGCCGCTCATCGCCTACACGCTGGACGGCAAGGCTGCGGGAGACTCGTGGAAAAAGATTGTCGTGCTGGTCAATCCCACGCGGACCAAGGCCGAATTCACGCTGCCGGACGGTTCCTACACGGCGGCGGTTGAGGACGGCAAGGTTGACCTTGGCGGCCTGCGCGGCGGAATCAGCGGCTCGCTGAAAGTACCGCCCATATCCATGACCGTCCTGTACGGAAAGTGAGATGATAAAGCTGCTTGCTCCAGCAATCTGCCTGTTCCTGTCCTCGGGGAGCGCCTTTGCTCTCCCTGATTGGGCCGATGATGCCTCACGCGCGGTGAAGTATCCCCGGTCCGCGTATTTCGGAGGCTATGGGCTGGCCTATCTTGAACACGGAGACAGCAAGGATGCCTGTCTGCGTCAGGCCGAGAATCTGGCGCGCAGAAAGTTGGCTGAATCTATTCAGGTTGGAATACGTTCGGAGCTCGCCTCTACTGTTGCCGAAAAGGACGGACAGCTTTCCCAGTATGTCGCTTCGACCGTGAATTCTTCTTCCAGGGTGGACGCTGAAGGCATGTCTTCGGAGAGCTTTGCCGATGAAAAGACGAGAACCTGCCATGCCTTTGTTTTCATAAAGCGGGAGGCTGTGGCCCGGACCTACGAGGCACGGGCGCGTTCTTTGGCGAAGGAACTTGAAGCCCGGGTCGCTGACGGGGCTTCCGCCGAAAAGACCGGAAACAGGACCGGCGCTCTGGCGGCTTACCGCGATGCTTTTGCATTATTCGCGCGGCTGGAGGAGGCACGGTCTGTCGCCCTGTCTGCCG
>CAYPTM010000314.1:0-3495 GCA_964413345.1 uncultured Elusimicrobiales bacterium | reverse complement strand
TACAGCGGCACAACATCAAATCTTCGTTGTGCTAATATTTTATCATTCTTTTGCGATGGCGCAAAGCTCTTTGTGTATTTCCCTGAGGAGCTTCAGCATTTCCGTGCCGGGCGCCGCGCCTTTCTGGCCGTCGGAGCTTTGAGGAGCCGGCGGCTTGAGCAGATAGCGTTTCGCTCCGGCCAGCGTCATTTTTTTCCGGTAGACCAGGTCCTTGACCGCGTTTAGTCTGTCGATGTCCTCGGCGGTGTAAAGCCTGCGTCCGCTGGCCTTGCGCGCGGGGCGGATTATGCCCAGCTCCTTTTCCCAGTACCTTATGGTGTAATCCGGAAGATCGGTTTCCCTGCTCACTTCGCTTATGGAGTAAAACTTGCCGGGCGTATTGTTATGGAGAGGCATTGTCACTCCATCAGCGAGGGCGCTGGTTTGAAGCGGACCCTCCGCCTTTCCGCGGCGTATATTTTCTCGCCGGTTTTGGGATGATAGGTTTCGCGGGCCGGCCGGACCTTTACAGAGAAGGTGCCGAAATTAGAGATGACGACTTTTTCCCCGCTGCGAAGCGCCTTGGTTATTTCCTCGAA
The DNA here is from genome assembly GCA_964413345.1 of uncultured Elusimicrobiales bacterium. Classification (GTDB taxonomy): domain Bacteria; phylum Elusimicrobiota; class Elusimicrobia; order Elusimicrobiales; family Elusimicrobiaceae; genus CAYPTM01. The sequence continues at coordinate 2,917 of CAYPTM010000314.1, read as the reverse complement.
CGCCAGCCTTATCGCGTTTTCGGCGGCGGCGCGGTCGGCCGTGACTGCGGCCACCGCGCTTATTATCTCACTTCTGTTCATCGCTTTCACCCGCCGGGCCGTTTTCGGGGGGCTGCTTGTCTTTGGTTTTGTCAGTGCCGAAAATATCACTGGGCTTGATATCCTTAATCTGGTCCTTGAACTGCTTGACCTCGTCTTCCGTTATGGGTTTTGCCAGCGTTTGCGCGGCGTTGAGGACCTCTTCCGTTACGTATATCGGGCAGCCGGCGCGAACGGCGAGGGCGATGGCGTCGGAGGGGCGGGAGTCTATGTCGTGTTCCCCCCCGGGTCCTTTTATGTGCATCGTAGCGTAAAAAGTGCTTTCCTTGATGTTGTCGATGACGACCTTTTCGATCGTGTAGCCCACCGTCTTCATGACGGAGAGCATAAGGTCGTGCGTGAACGGACGCGGCAGCGGTATGCCTGAAAACTTTATCGCTATCGCCTGCCCTTCCACCGGGCCTATCCAGATGGGCAGCAGGCGTATCCCCTCGGCTTCCTCAAGAAAGACTATGGCCTCGTTGGCCGTGGTGGCCAGCGAGTAGATATGTACTTCCACTTCCCGGCTTTGCTTAGGGTTGTTTTCCGCCATTTTTGAATCCCAGCGCCTTGAGCATGGTTTCCGGCGCGGCCCCCTCCCTCAGCACCTTCCAGACAGCGGTTATCATCGGCGCGGAGAGATTTTTTCGTTGTATGAGCGTCCATACCGCCTCAGCGGAGTCCGCCCCTTCGGCCACGGTGTTTATTTCGCCGCGGGCCTGTGTAACAGCCTTGCCCTTTCCCAACTTTTCGCCCAGTCTTCTGTTGCGCGAAATGTCGGAAGTTCCTGTAAGTATGAAATCGCCCACGCCCGCCAGTCCGTAGGCGGTGTCCTGCCTGCCTCCGGCGGCGATTATGACTCGTCCTATCTCATTGATGCCCTGCGTGATGAGGGCCGCTTTTGTGTTGTGTCCCGCGCCGAGCCCGTCCAGTATGCCACAGCCTATGGCCAGCACGTTCTTGACCGCGCCGCCCCATTCCACGCCTGTCCTGTCGTCGCTGAGTTCCATGCTGAGCGGCGGCGCGTCGAAAACCCTGGCCGTTTCTGCCGTTCTGGCGGCGTCCTTCCCGGCCAGAACGATTTTCGTGGGCACCCCGTGCGCCACTTCCAAAGCGAAGCTCGGACCGGAGAAGACCATCGTTTTCCCGGCGAGATGCGGTATCTCCTCCTCCACCACCTCGCACATCGTCTTGATGGATGCGGCCTCTATGCCTTTCGTGGCGCTTATAAGGGTTATCTGGCGTCCGGCCAGTTCCTTGCCAAGCTGTTTAGCGAACGGCCTCATCCCCTTGGAGGAGATGACCAGTACCGCCATTTCCATGTTTTCAGCCGCGGAATGCAGATCTCCCGTAAGGGTTATCGTTTCCGGTATGCGGAAATTGGGTATATGGGGGTGATGCCGTCCAGAGGATTCTATTTCGCGGAGCAGATGTTCGTGAAACTCCCAGAGCGTGACATTGCAGCCCTGCGACGCGAGGTGCCTGGCTATTACGCTGCCCCAGACTCCTGCTCCGAAAACCGTTATCTTTGCGGGTCTGTGAATCATATTTTCCTGGCCGCGCTATTTTTTTTCTTCGGGCGCGGAACCGTCTTTGAAGGCAAGCTCCTGATTTTTCAGGAGGCGCTTGATGTTCGGGATATGCTTGTAGATTATTATGGCGCACACGACGGCCACCAGCACCGAGAACGCGGGCGGGTATTCCTTCATGGCGAAACTGGCCACCGGCACCACCGCCGCGGCTGTTATGGAGCCGACCGAAATATGTCCGCTGAGGGCCACGGATATGATGAACGCCACTGCGCCTAGCAGCACCGGGAACGGCAGCAGGGCGCCGAAGACTCCGGCCGAGGTCGCCACGCCTTTGCCGCCCTTGAACTTGAGGAAGATTGTCCACATGTGGCCGAATATGGCAAGAGAGCCGCAGATGACGGGTATCCAGATGTTGTCCGGATAATAGTGCTTGGCCATCATGACAGGTATGAAGCCCTTGAGCGAATCCATAAGGAATGTCGCCCAGCCGGCCCATTTGCCGACTATGCGGTATACGTTGGCCGCGCCGGGATTGCCTGAGCCGTGCTGCCTTATGTCTATTCCCTTGACGCTTCTGGCGATGAGATAGCCGGAGGGGATTCCCCCCAGCACGTAGCTTGCGCACATCAAAACGAGAGAACCGGTGGTTATCATAGTGATAATTATATGAAATTATCGGGGCAGGTCATCAGACGTGGCCTGGTCCTGACAGCCGTTTTAGTATCCGCTGGTAGTTCCCTTCCGTTGAGAGAAGGGAAAGCGTGGTGGAGCCGTCTTCGTGGTCCTTGCGGCTCTTGACCATGGAAAGATTGTATATTTCCCCCACCAGGGAGTTTCGTCCCGGCGGTATCGTTATTTCCCTGTGCCGCCAGGTTTTCGAGAGGGCGTTCTGCACCCCGGCAAGCAGTTCGTCTATTCCGTCTCCGGTGTGGGCCGACATGAACACGGCCCCCGGATTCCGTGCCTTGAGCAGTTCCATCTCCGGCCTGGATATGGCGTCGGTCTTGTTGAAAACGCTTATGACGGGGATGTCCTGGGCGCCAAGCTCCTCCAGCGTTTCCACCACGGTTCCGCGCTGAAGCTCCATTTCCCCGGAGGAGGCGTCCTGCACATGCAGAATGCAGTCCGTGTTCGATATCTCCTCAAGCGTGGCCCGGAAGGCGGCAACAAGGGCGTGGGGCAGCTTCTGTATGAAGCCCACCGTGTCCGTGAACAGGACCCAGCCTCCCTGCGGCATTTTTACCCGGCGCGTCGTGGGGTCCAGCGTCGCGAACAGAAGGTCGTCTACATATACGCCGGCCTCGCCT
>CAYPTM010000313.1:0-3504 GCA_964413345.1 uncultured Elusimicrobiales bacterium | reverse complement strand
CGGGGCTGTCGCCCAGCTGGACATATCGGAACCTACTGCTGAGCTGGATGACGCCATCGCGGCCGCCTCGAAGGCCGATGTCGCCATAGTCTGCGTCGGAGAATCCGACCTGCTTGAAGGCGAGGGCATGGACCGCGCGGACGCGGGTCTGCCCCCCGGACAGGATGAGCTTATATCGGCTGTAGCCGCCGCGAATCCGAACACCATGGTGATGATACAGGCCGGTTCCCCGGTTCTGATGGATGACTGGGCCGGCAAGGTCAAGGCCATACTGATGGAGTGGTATCCCGGACAGGAAGGCGGGCACGCCGCGGCCGACATACTGCTCGGCATAGTCAATCCGTCCGGCAAGACCCCGGTCACCTTCGTGAAAAAGTGGGAGGATTCCCCCGCTTACGGCAATTATCCCGGCAAGGACGGGCGTGTGAATTACGAGGAAGGCATATTCGTCGGGTACCGGTATTTCGATACCAAGGCTGTCGAGCCCCTGTTCCCGTTCGGGTCCGGTCTTTCCTATACCACGTTCGAGTATTCCGGCATGGAAGTGACGGCGCGTGACATCGGCGGCAAGGCGCCCGTCGTCACGGTCAGCCTTGCCGTAAAGAACACCGGCAAGCGCGCGGGGACGGAAATCGTGCAGCTTTATGTGCGCGAGGACAAGCCGGCCGTCGCCCGGCCCATGCAGGAGCTCAAGGGCTTTGCCCGCGTGGATCTTGCCCCGGGAGAAAGCAAGCGCGTTTCCTTCGCCCTGGACCGCGAGGCCTTCGCCTTCTACGATGAGGGTATTCACGACTGGCGCATCAATCCAGGCAGCTTTACCCTCGCCGTGGGGGCGTCCTCCAGGGATATCCGGCAGCGGGCCGCCGTCTCTCTGGAATAACTGAAGTTTCCGCGAAATGAAACGGCCTCCGCATTGCGCGGAGGCCGTTTGCTTTTCAAAAGTGCCGGTCAGCGGACTGCCTGCAGGAATACTCCTATGCCGTCGTGGTCGCCGGTCACCGCGTCCGGGTTGTTGAGCAGGGCGTTCTCAAGCGGCAAAAAACCCTTCACCTTGTATTCCGTCGCCGAATTGAGCGACCATGCCAGCGCGTCCCGCGCGGCGTTGAACGAGGCGAAGCGGTGCTTGACCTTGTCCAGCATGTCCACGGTTTCCCTGCTGAAGGCCGCCACGAACCAGTATTGCCCGTCATGCCTTACCGGCCCGAAAATGCGGCCGTGGTTGTTCGCTTCCTCGAACGGTTTGTCCGCGAAGGAATACCGTTTCATCAGCTGGAACTGTCCCACCCACGCCGAGTCCACGAAAGCCTGGTAGCCGCTTGAGTGGCCGAACCTGTTGGGGAACCCCGCTTTGTTCAGGGCGGCCAGAAGGCGCGCTCCGGCCTCTTCCGGTGTTTTGGAGTAGGGGTCGCAGATGATGATGTTTATTGGCTCGTAGAGTTTTTTGCCGTTGTATACCGCGCCCAGCCAGTCGGCTATTTTCCCGTCCGGCGCGTACATCCATTTGCCGAGCTTCGGCACCCCTTCGGGGTCGGCTATGTGCCTGCGCGCCGGCGCGGGCTTGCGCGCCAGCAGGGCCAGGGGCTCCTGCGAATAGTGCACTGCGCGGCGGCCGTCTTCGTCCGAAAGCGCCGTATCGTGCCCCGGCTCCTCCGCCAGACTTTCCTGGCTTATGGCCGGCCTGGCGTAGACGGCGGGCGTCAGCGTTCCAGGCGCGGCCTTGTGGGCCGAGCAGCCTGCGGCGAACAGGAGGGCCGCTAGCGGGAGGGATCTGGTGTAAGTCATGGGCGGGTTCTCCTTAGGCGCGCCGCTAGGCGCGGCGCCGCCTGTTTCCCAAATAATAGCAAACTTGCCTTGCTCCGGGTTCCGCTTGCGGGCGCGTGCCGCTTCTTGCTATCATGTTTCTATAAGTAGAAACAAACGGAGGTTCCAGGTGAAGGATAAAAACGATTTCGCCGCCGCCCTCGTCAAAGTCGGGGACGCCGTGCGCATGCGCAAACTGCTCAAGGAAATGCTTACGCCGGACGAACTGCGCAACGTCCAGTTGCGCTGGCGTCTCATGCAGATGCTTCATGAAGGACAGTCCCAGCGCGCCATAGCGCGCAGGCTTGGCATAAGCCTCTGCAAGATAACGCGCGGCTCCAGGATTCTGAAGGACGGGAACTCCGTCGCCGCCGTCATCATAAAAGGAGAACGGTCATGAAGGCGGTTTCATCTTTGAGTACGGTGCCGGACGAAAAGGGCTTTTTCGGGGAATACGGCGGCAGTTTTATTCCGCCGCCGCTTCAGACAGTGGTGGACGGCATAACGGCCGCATACGCGGAGGCATCTGCCGACATATCCTTTCAGGAGGAGCTGGCCCTGCTTTACAGGGATTACGTGGGACGCCCAAGCCCAATATTCCATGCGCGCAGGCTGTCCGCCTCCTGCGGCGGGGCCGACATATATTTCAAGCGCGAGGACCTTAACCACACAGGCGCGCACAAGATAAACCACTGCCTCGGGGAGGCGCTGCTCGCAAGGCGGATGGGCAAAAAGAAACTGCTAGCCGAGACCGGGGCGGGCCAGCACGGGGTGGCCCTTGCCACCGCGGCGGCGCTGCTCGGCCTTGAATGCGACATATACATGGGCGAAGTGGACATGGAAAAGGAGCGGCCCAACGTGGTGCGCATGAAAATACTCGGGGCGCGCGTGGTGCCTGTGTCGGCCGGCCGCAGGACGCTCAAGGAAGCGGTGGACGCGGCTTTTGTCGCTTATCTGGCGGACCCCGTGTCGCAGTTCTACGCCATCGGTTCCGTGGTCGGACCGCATCCCTTCCCCATGATGGTGCGCGATTTTCAGGCGGTTGTGGGGCGGGAGGCCCGGGCCCAGTTCCTCGCCGCGCACGGCCGCCTGCCGGACGCCGTGGCCGCCTGCGTGGGAGGCGGCTCAAACGCCATGGGCATATTCTCGGGTTTCCTGGAGGATGAATCGGTTGCCCTCTATGGTGTGGAGCCCTCTGGTCTCGGCTTCAAGGACGGCGAGCACGCCGCCACGCTGACCAAGGGCAAGGCGGGTGTCATACACGGTTTCAAATGCTACCTTCTTCAGGACGGGAAGGGCGAGCCCATGCCGGTTTATTCCGTCGCGTCCGGCCTTGACTATCCGGGCGTGGGGCCGGAACATTCCTATCTCAAGGACATCGGGCGCGTCAAATATGAAACGATTTCCGACGCGGAGGCGATAGACGCTTTTTTTGTCCTCTCGCGGCTGGAGGGCATAATACCCGCCATAGAGAGCGCGCACGCTGTTGCTTTCGCAATGAAGCTCGCGGGCAGGCTCGGGGCGGGTAAAAACCTGCTGGTGAATCTGTCCGGCCGGGGCGACAAGGACATAGACTTCGTCACGGCCAAATATGGCGCAAAATACGGAGTGAAATAATGAAAGAGAAAACCATAACCTATCTGGAAAAACCCGGCAAAAGCGGCCTTAAGGCCTGCGTTGCCGCCGCGGCCCGTCGCGCCGCGG
>CAYPTM010000312.1:0-3530 GCA_964413345.1 uncultured Elusimicrobiales bacterium | reverse complement strand
GCGAACTGCACTTTCGCCCCGAAGGCCGACGACTCCAAAAAAATAAAAGGCGAACCCCAATGAAAAGCGTTTTCTACTTCGTTCTCATACTGCTCGTGGGCGCGCTCATAGGCACGTTCCTCGGCAAACTGATAGTGCTGTGGTTCCCGGCGGGGCCGGTCCAGAGCCTCTTCGCCACACATCAGGGCGCGGGGCTCAATCCCGCGACGCTGGACCTGGGCATACTTACCATAACCTTCGGCGCGATGTTCAACATAAACATCACCGGACTGATAGGCATAGCCATAGCGGCCATACTCTCCCGCTCCCTCTTCAAGTGAAACCGCTCATACTCGCGTCACAGTCTCCCCGCAGAAGGGAGCTTATAAAGTCGCTCAACGTGCCCTACGAAGTCGTCCCGGCGGACGTGGATGAAACCTGCTCCCTCAAAAAACCGTCGGCGCTGGTAAAATTCCTCGCGCTCAAGAAGGCCCGGGCGGTCGCGGACAAAAACCCCGGCCGCGTCGTCATAGGGGCCGACACCATAGTGGTCTGCAAGGGAGAAATTCTCGGCAAGCCGGACCACCACGACGACGCCATGCGCATACTGGGACTGCAGAACGGCTCCTGGCAGAGCGTCTACACCGGCGTGGCAGTAATCACGGACGGGAAGGTTCTCTGCGATTACGAGGTGTCCCGCTGCAAGGCCCGCCGCCTGACCGATGACCAACTGCGGAAGCTGGCCGGCAAGCACATGGACAAGGCCGGAGCCTACGCGGTTCAGGACCACGACGACCCCTTCATCGAAAAAATAACCGGCCCGGTGGACAACGTGGTCGGCCTGCCCTGCGGCCTGCTGAAAGAACTCCTTTCCAAAGCCGGGGCGATATAAGCCATAACCGGACAGCCGCATGAAATACCCAGCCGCATTCATCCTGGCCGCTTTGCTGTTTTGCGCCTGCTCAGACAAGGAACAGCAGCCGGCGCCTCCCGCGCAAACCCCGGCGTTATCCAGCGCGGCGGCCGCGGAATACCCTGAAATAACGGTAACGCGGGAAGCCCCCGGGAAACCGGACTGCGGCCTGAAAAAGGGCTTCACCGGCCCGAAGGGAGAGTCGGCTCCCGAATATCTTCTCGGTGTTCGCCTGCTACCGGAAGAAAACGCCTCATGGGCCGGGGACAAACGAGTATGCCGCTATCACTCTTACCTGGCGGAGAAGATTCGGGAAGCGCAAGAGACAGCTCGTGCCTGCGGAAGGGCGCGTGAGGGTTTTTTGGGGAAAACGGCTTCGGGAAATATAGATTTGGACAAGCTTTCCGGAATGCAGGCCGTCTGCGCCAAAGAGACCGCGGTTTACAAAGCCATATCGGGCAAACTGGAAAAGGGCGCGCCGAACGCATATTACCGTTCCAATGCGGCGCTGCGCTCGGACGCGGCAACCGCTTACAAGGCCGCCTCCGCCCGCGACGGGGAATTTGAAGTGCTGCTGACGGACTGGCGGAACAAAACGGCGTCAGGCGCGACAGCCTCCTTCCCTATGGAAGCGGCCAGAAGTATAATGAAGAAACCGCTTTCCACGCCATTGGAAGACGGGCAATGGAAAAAGCTGTTTCTTGAAGACAGCGAACGCTATTTTGACCGAAGCATCCACCATGGAGGATAGAGCATGAACATTTGCGACGTGATAATAATAGGCGCCGGTCCCGCCGGATGCACGGCGGCCATATATATTACCAGAGCCGGATACAAGCCGGTGGTCTTCGGCGGCGCCGCCCCTGGCGGACAGCTCCTCCTCACCAATGAAATAGAGAATTTTCCCGGCCTGCCGGAACCGGTCGCCGGATACGAGCTCATGGACAGGATGCACCGCCAGATAAAACGTCTCGGCGCGACGCTGCTGACCGACGATGTGGCCTCCGTCAGCCTCTGCCAGAAACCATTTGTCGTCACCTCCTCAAGCGGGGAGCAGTACTCCTGCCGGGCAATAATCATAGCGACAGGTTCCAAGGCGCGCTGGCTTGGCATACCTTCCGAGGAGAAACTTCGCGGACACGGCGTGTCCGCCTGCGCCACCTGCGACGGATTCTTCTTCAAGGGCAAGGAAGTCTGCGTGATAGGAGGAGGTGATACCGCACTGACGGACGCGCTCTTCCTCACCAAATTTGTCTCAAAGGTGACCGTGGTCCACAGGCGCGACCAATTGCGCGCGTCCGCCGTGCTGGTGGAAAGCGCGAAGATGAACTCCAAGATACACTTCGCCTGGGACAGCATTGTCGAAGAGATAGAAGGCACTGACAGCGTTACCGGCCTGCGTCTTAAAAACGTCAAGACAGGCGTCGTGGCCACAATTCCCTGCTCTGCCGTCTTCGTGGCGATAGGCCACGAATCCAACACCAAAATGTTCGACGGCAAGATAGACATAGACAGCCACGGCTACATAATAACCGACAGGGCCAAGACCTCGGTGGAAGGCGTTTTTGCCGCGGGGGACGTCATGGACCCGTATTACAAGCAGGCCATCACCGCCGCAGGCAGCGGCGCTGTGGCAGCAATAGAAGCCGAAAGGTTCCTACATACCTTCGAGAAGGTGTGATTTGAAAATAGCGGGGCGCCATTATTTCTGCGTGTTCGGGGACTGCGGCAAAAACGCCGCGGCCCTGGACAACCCGCGCAGGCTGGAAGCCGCGGTAAAAACAGCCATACGCAAGGCTGGGATGACACTGTTCGGCGTACACTCGAAGCACTTCAAGCCACAGGGAATAACGCTGCTGGCGATAATAGGGGAAAGCCATGTCTCGGTACACACCTACCCGGAACACAAAACCTGCGTGCTGGACATACTAACCTGCGGCAGAGAAGGCGACCCAGAAAAAGCCGCCGAGGCCCTTAAAAAATTCTTCCGGCCCGCGTCCGTGCGGGTAAAGAAGTTCTCCTTCTAACCATGCGCACAAAGCATCCCGCCGAAACGCCGGAAACGCTCTCCATTAAAGACCTGCGGCGCATACCCGGCATAGGGCCGGAAATGGCTAAAGACCTGCTTAAACTGGGCATAAAAGCCGTGAAAGATTTGCGAGGGAAAAGCCCGGAGAAAATGTACGCGCGTCTTTGCGAAATTGAAGGGCAGCACATAGACCGCTGCGTCCTTTATGTCTTCAGATGCGCGGTCTACTTCGCCACGGAAAGCAAACCCGACAAAGAATTATTGAAGTGGTGGAACTGGAAAGACACTAAATGAGCTCACAAGGCAAAAACTAGTAAAAGGGAAAAAACATGCGTCAAAACACTCTGGCTAGATTAATGCAGATTTATTACAAAGCATTGGATAGATATTAATTTAACTTAGCACCGTATTACAATAATTTACGTACTGAGTATGACTCCAAACCTCCAGAAGAGAATGAAATGAAAAGGGATGAATACAATCAAAGTATTCTGGGAAATTGCCTAGATAAACTACAATCCTCCGATGGAACTGACGCATATGAAGGAGTAGTATAAAGTGGTCGGGTTTGTCTAGACCGATATCAGGCCCTTGCTAAGGTGATAAAAT
>CAYPTM010000311.1:0-3551 GCA_964413345.1 uncultured Elusimicrobiales bacterium | reverse complement strand
CAGCCTCCGCCCAAGGATATCGAGGATTTGGTCAAGATTATTTCGGAGGTCCGGTCCATTATCGGCAGGCTTGACGGTATGGAGCCGCGCTTTGCCGTGCGCCTTCAGCCCGCTTTGCGCGCCATAGCCAGGGAACTGGACGACATAAAGTCGGAGTTTGGCGGCAAACCCCAGTAACCGGTTCCATTTCCTCGTAAATGAAAAAAACCGCCTTTAAGGCGGTTTTTCATTTTTAAGTTGTCGCGGAGTTTCAGGAGATTCTTGAAAGCCGTTTGCGGATAACGGCCAGCATATCGGCGTGAACCCTGCCGTTGGTGGCAAGCGTTTCCTTGCCGAAAGTCTTCAGTTCTTTCCAGGGTTTTCCGCCGAAGTCTGTCACCTTCCCCCCCGCTTCCTCCACCAGAACGCGTCCGGCACATACGTCCCAGGGGTTGAGCTTGAATTCCCAGAAGCCGTCGGCCCTGCCGCAGGCCGTCCACGCCATGTCGAGCGCGGCTGAGCCGCTACGCCGGATGTCGTGGCAGCGGCGCAGGAAATCGCTGTAAAAGCCGCAGTAGAAATCGGGAATCTCGGCCCGGTCGTAAGCGAAGCCGGTTACGAGCAGGCTGTCCTCCAGTTTCTTGACCGGGGAGACCTTTATTTTCTTCCCGTTCAGCGTTGCCCCTTTTCCTTTCACTCCGATAAAGGTTTCATCCCGGAACGGGTCGTAGATGCCTCCGGCGAAAGGCTTGCCATTTTTCATTATCCCGATGGAAACCACCGATGCGGGATAGCCGTGGGCATAGTTGAGCGTGCCGTCCAGCGGATCTATCACCCAGATATGAGAGGAGCCTGTTTCGCGCAGTCCGTTTTCCTCCGCCAGATAATCGTGGCCGGGAAAGGCTTTGGCTATCTGCCCAAGAACAAATTTCTGGCTTTCAAGGTCCGCTTTGGTAAGCAGGTTCGCGCGGCCCTTGAGCGTGTAGCCGATTTTGGTGAAATGTTTCCTTAGAATCGTGCCCGCTCCGTGCAGGCATTTGTTGAGCACTTCAATCTCTTTTTGCATCACAGGCTCCTAAGCGGGTATAAGTATCGCGGCAAGGCTGGCCGCGAAAGTTTCGGCGGGTATCTCCACCAGACCGCCGGCGGATGGGAATTCCTTGCCGGTCAGCGCGTCTTTCCATGCCGCTACCGCCGACATGGGCGTATCCGATAAATCCAGATGCACTCTGTCCGCCGGAACGGAACGGGCCGCGACTGTTACGGCGCAATCGTCCGCGCTGTTGAAGCGCGAGTAGGCGTAAATGCGGGCAACGTCATCCGTGCAGACGGTACTAAACGGGGCCGACGTCAGGCATGGACGCTCATCCCGCAGCCGGATAAGGCCTTGAAGATGGTTAAATACGTCAGATACTTTCGGGTCGGCTGAAGGGGCGGACGCCAGTTCCCAGTTCATTGTCCTGCGGCAGTCCGGGTCGGCTCCCCCCTCGGCGGCCAGTTCATCCCCATAGAGAAATGCGGGCGCGCCCGGGAGGGTGAAGACCATGGAGTATACCGCTTTCAGGGCGGCGGTATCGGGCAATATGGTCGCCAGCCGGCGCGTGTCGTGGCTGCCGGTGCAGTTGTACTGCGCCAGATCGGTCCCCCAGGAAACATAACCCAGGCCGGAGTGGAGCGCCCTGTCCAACTCTCCCGGGGTTGTCGAACCGGAGGAGGCCGGCACATCGGTTGATTTACGGAGTATTTCCCCGGAGTAGAAATTAAGTATGGCTTCCCTGACGCCGTAGTTCATTATCGCGTCGAAGCGGGCAGGAACGCCGTTCGCGTCGGCGTGGAGGAAGCTTTGTGCCAGGGCGTTGCCGGACCACACTTCCCCCAGTATGTATATGTCGTCGGGATTGCGTCCGCAGGAAACGGCGGAGCGTCTCATCGCCTGCCTGAAGTCGGCCCAGAAGCGGTGTGCGTCGTTAAGAAAGTCCGGCACGTCCAGACGGAAGCCGTCCACTCCCATTTTAAGCCACTTCGCGGCGGCGGAAAACAGATGGGCTTTCAGTTCCGGCGAAGCGGTGTTGAGTTCGGGTATTTCGAAATAACCCAGCCAGCCCTTGTAGTTGGGTTCGCAGCCCAGCAGGGCAAGCTTATAGTGGGGCTGTCCCTTGATTATTTCCTTTACTGATGCCGAAGTGAATTTCCACGGCTCCACTATCGGAAGCAGATATTTCCCGTTCCATACGCTGATGAAGCTTTCCCGTCCCGGGTCGTAATCGTCGGCGGCCGGGTTGTTCTCTATGGTTATATTGGCCGGTTCCCCTGCGTCGGTCAGTTCAAGAAGGGGCAGTTCCAGTTTGTCTTCCTTCAGATCGGGCAGGCCGCGATACCAGTTGATATACGCCGATTTGGCCCCGCTTTTCAGTATATTGCGGAAGGCCGGATGATTCAGGCCTGTGTGGTTGAACACCATGTCCAGCACTATTTTCCCGTCTTTGGAGTGGACGGCTTCAATCAGGTTCCGCAGGTCTTCCTCGGTGCCGAACTGGGGGTCTATGCTTTCGTAATCTTCCGGCCAGTATTTATGGTTTGAGGCAGAGGATTTATGAAGAGGGTTGAGGTACAGTGTCTTGCCCTTTAGCGTTCCCGCCAGTTTTTCCAGATAGGGGAGTTTCTCCTGTATGCCGGCGATATCTCCGCCGAAACTGTTGAAATGGTCCGGCGCGGCTGTCCAGTCCAGCCTGTGCGGGAAATCCGGGGCTTTCGCCGAGCGAAAGAACCTGTCCGTCATTATCTGGTACCAGACCGTTTTTCTTGCCCATTCCGGGGTATCGCTATGCCGGTAAAACAGATGTCCGGGTTCGGGATAATACGTCTCCCTGTTTATCAGGTAGCGGTAGAAGCCTTCAGGAAACGGCACTTCCAGAACGGCGCTCCAGCGCCCGGCACCGTCTTTTTCCAGACGGTATGGAGTCAGGTCCGCCCCTTCCCTGCCCCAGAAATTGAAGTCCCCTATCACGCATACTTCCATGACAGAGGACGGGTCCATGCCGGCCGTGGCCGGGTTGAAGACAAAAAGTTCGGCGCATTTTTCACCTGTCGGCACTGCATCCTCCTTTGAATCGTTTGAGGGCCAGCAGGGCGGCGGCTTCCGCCGGCGTGCGGCGCGGTCTTTTTTCCTTGAAATCCAGTTCCGGGTGCGTCAGTTTCAATGTTGCTATAACGCCCTTGCGGAAAAATGCGTTTTCCATAATGCTTCCGCCCCATGTTACGCTTATGGCTTTGCCCCTGGAAATTGCAGGCAGGAGTTGGCCGGCTGTTTCGCACAGACGCAGCCTTGCCAGTTCCACCACACCGTATGCAGTGGGATTCCCCCTCATGGCGAGGTCTATGGCTTCGCGTGCGTGCGCGGCTGTTTGCCTGATATTATTCCGGTCCGGAATTACCGAAATGCCGCGTTTCGCCGCCAGCCAGGTCTTCCCTATCCAGAAGCCGGAGCCTTCATCCCCTGCCGCGGGACCGAGGCCGCCTGCCAGTAGCGCCTTGCCCGTCGACGTCAGCGCGAAAGCGGCGGAGCCGGTGCC
>CAYPTM010000310.1:0-3551 GCA_964413345.1 uncultured Elusimicrobiales bacterium | reverse complement strand
CTGTCCGTTTCTATTTTCAAAGTGTCCGGCCGGTTATGACTTGCCGCTGGTTGTTTCGCGTTCCGGTCGGTAGGACCGGGCAGCAGGACCAACAGCAGTGCGGCCGCGACAAGTGTGATGCCGGCAAGCAGCGTTTTGCGCATGATTCCCCCTTCCTTTCTTTAACACTATACAAAAGCCGCGGCGGAAATATCTTGCCAGAAGCGGTGGGTGGTGCTATAATAGACTAAAGAACGTTTTTGGTCGAATGGTCTAATGGCGCCGGAAACGCTCCCCGTTTTACCTTTACACCTTTTCGGGTTTATGCAATAATTTAGAGGTGAAGCGGGATACTGACTCGCCCTGGCTATTGGCTCATATAGGCCTGCAACTGGCGGTGTCTGTATTGCTGGCCTTTGCCGCCGGATACTGGCTGGACAAAAAATTCGGCACCGCGCCCTGGCTTATGCTGGGGTGTTCAGCGGCGGGTTTCGCCGCAGGGCTGTATTCGGTGATACGGCAGACCATTCACAAGGATAAATGATGGCCTTGGCGATTTTTGCCGGTTGTCTTGCCGGAGCCTTCAACGGCCTTATTTCAGCGGCCGCTGTCAGGCTGGCCATTGGGCGTTCTAACCTTTTGTTCTTTACCGTCTGGGGCGCGGCCATGTTTTACCGCCTCGTTTCCACCCTGGGCCTTTTCGCTCTGGCCTTCATGAAGGGCTGGCCCCATCCGCTGGCCATGGTTTTGGCCATGCTGGCCGTGCAGATGGCGTCGCAGCTTTTAATGTCTTCAAGGGAAGCCGATCATGCTTGAGGAAATAATAAATCACCACGTTCTGGACCATACGCTGACCCACTTGAGCGTTTTCGGCCTGAACCTGCCCGTTACAAAACACCTTATAATGATGTGGATATGCGGCGCGATAATGCTGCTGGGTTTCCCCATCATCCTTTACGCGAAGAGCCGGCCCCTCCGGCTTGCCCGCACTGCGCTTGAATGGGGCGTGGTTTTCATCCGGGACGAGATTGTCATAGCGAACATGGGGGAGGAGGGCCGCCCCTACACCCCATATTTCTGCACGCTGTTTTTCTTCATACTGCTGCTCAACATGGCGGGCCTCGTGCCGTTTTCCGCCACGGCCACGGGCAACGTGTCGGTCACCGGGGGTCTCGCTCTCACCACGTTCCTGCTTATCAACATACTGGGCATAAAGCAGAACGGTTTTGTCCACTATATGAAGTCCTTCGTGCCGGAAGGCGTGCCCAAGTGGCTTTATCCGCTGCTCTACCCCATAGAAGTCTTCGGGCTTATCACGAAGAGCTTCGCGCTGTGCATCCGTCTTTTCGCCAACATGGTTGGCGGGCACATAGTGCTGCTCTCCTTCATTTCCATGATTTTCATATTCAGCGCCATAAATGTTTACGCGGGGGTGTTCCTCGCCATACCGTTCGAAATCCCGATGGCGCTGTTCGTCACCTGCCTTGAACTGTTCGTCGCGTTCCTGCAGGCGTACATATTCACCTTTTTGACGGCAATTTTCACGGGTGCGGCAATGCACCCGCATTAATCGAGGAGATACTATGACAGAGACGATGTATATAGGCTTGGGTTATCTTGGCGCCGGCATCGGCGCAGGCCTCGCCATTGTGGGCGTTGGCATAGGCATCGGCAAGGTGGGCGCCGCGGCCCTTGAGGGTTCCGCGCGCCAGCCGGAGGCTTCCGGCACGCTGCGCACGACCATGATCATCGCCGCCGCCCTTGTTGAAGGCGTTGCCTTCTTCGCCCTCATCATCTGTCTGCTGGGCGTGATGAACTTCTCCAAGCCCGCACTGACCGCCGGCGCGCCCGCCGCCCAGGTGGAAGCGCCCGCAGCGAAATAGCTTTTCCGGGCCATCGCGCTTATGGAAAAGCTTATTACGCCGGATTTCGGCCTGTCCTTCTGGACGGTGCTGAACTTCGCGCTCCTGGTGCTGCTGCTGTCCAAGTTTGTCTGGAAGCCGCTTGTCAGCGCGCTTGAACAGCGGGAGGCCGACATAAAGGCCGACCGGGAAGCGGCGGAGAACGCCCGCCGGGACGCCGAGAAGGCCAAGGCCGATCTCGACGCCCGCATGGCCGCGCTCGCGCAGGAGACGAAGGACGTCCTCGCGTCCGCCGCGCAGGAAGGCAAGAAGGAGCGCGACGCCATCATCGCTTCCGCGCAGGAAAACGCCGCCCGCCTTATCGAGCGCGCGCGGCAGGAAATGTCGGCTGAGCAGATCCGCCTCATGGGCGAACTGCGGCATGAAATAGCCGGCATAGCCCTGATGGCGGCGGAACGCGTCATGCAGAAGCAGGTGGACGCTTCCGTCAACCAGGCCATGGTGGACGGGCTTCTGAAGGAAATAGAGGCCCGGGCCGGAGAGAAGGGCCAATGAATTCGTCGGACAGGATACTCGCCAGGAGATACGCCCTCGCGCTGGTGCCGAGGGTGGCGGACGCGCGCGAAACGGCCGCGGCCGACGCCCGGCTGGCCCATCTGCGCGCCATGCGCGCCGCCCTCTCCGGCGACATGGGCTTTCTGCTGAATCCCCTGCTGCCGTTTGAGCCGAAGCGCTCCGCGCTCCGCCTCCGCCTGCAGCAGTGGGAAAAGAGCGAGGCCCTGGCGTTTCTGGAACTGCTTCTCCGCGTCAAGCGCTTTTACCTGCTTGACCGCATAGTGGAGGAGGCAGGCGCCATATCGGACGGCAACAACGGCATAGCGCGGGGTCGCGCGGTTTCGGCGGCGGCGCTCGCCCCGGCGTCGCGGGAAGCGCTCTCCCGCGCGGTGGGCTCTTTGGCCGGGAAAAAGGCGGCGCTTGAATTTTCGGAGGACGCGGCCCTTGTCGGCGGCGTCCGCGTGGAGCTGGGCGACATTCTTATAGACGGCAGCGTGGCGGGGCGCATCGGCGCCCTAAAGCGCCGCCTTAACGGATAACGGGCTTTCCTATGATAAGACCTGAAGAGATAACCGAGATAATAAAAAAGCAGATAACCGGCTACATGCCGGCCGCGGACATGAGCGAGGTGGGGTATGTCCTCTCCGTCGGCGACGGCATCGCGCGTGTGTACGGCCTTAGCAACACCATGGCCGGCGAGATGATAGAGTTTCCCAACGGCGTGCGCGGCATGGCGCTCAATCTGGAGCGCGACAATGTCGGCTGCGTGCTGATGGGCGAGGACAGCCTTATCAAGGAAGGCGACATGGTGCGCCGCACCGGCAAGGTCATGAGCGTGCCCGTGGGCGACGCCATGATAGGCCGCGTGGTCAACGCGCTGGGCGAGCCCATCGACGGCACGGGCCCGATAAAGGCCGACGGCTCCCGTCCCATAGACGTCATCGCCCCCGGCGTGGTGGAACGCCAGCCGGTAAAGCAGCCCCTTCAGACTGGCGTAAAGGTTGTGGACGCCATCATCCCCATCGGCCTCGGACAGCGCGAACTCATAATCGGCGACCGCCAGACCGGCAAGACCGCCATCGCGCTGGACGCCATCATCAACCAGAAGAATTTGCCGCCCGAGAAGCGGGCCATCTGCATTTACGTCGCGGTCGG
>CAYPTM010000309.1:0-3553 GCA_964413345.1 uncultured Elusimicrobiales bacterium | reverse complement strand
GCCAATATCACACGTCTGGCATGGCGGCCAGACAGCGCCGTCCTCGCCGGCACTAAAAATGGCTTACTGGTATGGAACGCGGATGGCAGCATCGTAGGAAAACCAGCCCTGCCGCAGTTCCAGCCCAAAGGCGATATTGTCATGGGAATAACCGCCAAGGTATCTGCTTGGAGCCCCGACAGCGCAACACTATACACAGGTCTAAACACATACGATAATTTTGCCGGAGACAACATTGTTGCCACCAGTACCGCTTCCGCATCAAGATTTGTCTTCGGAGCGGTAAACAAGGACTCGGTTATAGCCACGGCGTTCAGCCAGGACGGGAACAGCCTTTTGCTGTCAACACGCAGCCGGAATCTGTATCGCTGGGACAGGACCTTCGCGCTGGACAGTCTTACTGGTCCAGGGACACAGGATATCACGGCGGTTCTGCCGTCACGCTCCGGGAATGTCATAATCCGCAGAAACAGCAAAAATGACCTACTCTTCTCAAACTGGGAAGGGAAAGATCTTGGTCGTGTTCAAACCAATTCCGGGCACATGACAGTCAGCGATGACGCCTCGCTTGTTGCTGAAATGAGAAATGACTACTCGCTGCTGGTGACAAAGCGAAACGGAACAATATCTGTCGAATATAAACCAGGCAAAGACCTAATACCCGGAGAGAGAATTGAAGAGGATTACATATTCTCCGGAGCCAATTTCGGCTATGCCCCGGACATTGCCTTCAGCAATGATGGAAAAAAACTGGCGTGGCTGGCGGACAAAGGACAATCACTGGTTATACTTCAGTCAATCCACTCCGGACACGAACCTGCCGTTTACTCCGCGGAGTCGGCAAAAGTCTTGGCATGGAGCGGGGAGGGCAGTCAAATCATAACGGCAGGCGACGCCGGCCTGCGGGTGTTTTCCGACAGTGGCAAGGAACTTTGGAGCACGACATCCACCAGCGCCGGAATAAGGTCCATCGCAGCAAGCCCCGCAGGGGGACAGATCGCCTGCGGTCATCAAAATGGGCAGATAGAAATCTATACAACAGACGGAATACTTAATAAAACCCTGTCCGGACACACTAAGGGTGTAAACTCGCTGTCCTTTTCCCGGGACGGGAAATTTCTCCTTTCTGGCGCACAAGATGGCACGGCTCGGCTGTGGAACATAAATACTGGCAATACAGTCTCTTTCGCCATGTCCGGAAATGCGGGCATAGTGTACACGGATAATGCCTATTTTGACGGCACACCGGACAGCGGAGACCTGGTGCGCATACGGCACAGCAGGCGCTTTTATGAACTGGACAGTTTCGCCCTCAGGCAAAACCGGCCGGACATAATAATGGAACGCATGGAATGGGGATCGCCTGAAGTCATGCAGCTATTCAAAAATGACCAGCAGAAACGCCTTCAGCGTTTGAAAACCAATCAGGCAGATGGAACCAGTTCCAACCTCCTCATAGTCACATCAATCGACCGCTTGCGTACAGAAGGCAGCCGCGCGACCTTCCATATGTCTTGCATGTCTTACCGGGATACTCCGCTGAAGGAATACAGACTTTACGTAAACGGCGTACTGACAGGCAGGGGAAAGAGCACTAGCTCGGTCGGTTTTGGAACGCAAGTCTCGGTTCCCCTCACTCCAGGGGAAAACAGGGTTGAAGTATCCTGCGTGGACAGAGAAGGGGTTGAATCCCCCAGGGCAATCACAAGCGCGTTTTATAACGGCCCGGACAAGCCGTCCCTGTACTACGTGGGTTTCGGCGTATCCAAGTACCGGGACAGGGCCCTTGACCTGGACTTTGCCGCGAAAGACGTTGAAGACCTGGGCGCGGCACTGGCAAACGCCACGGGAACCGTTTCATCCGTGCACGTTAAAACATACCTCGACGGGGAAGTTACAAGGGGCGCGATTCAGGACGCGCGGAATTTCCTGAAAAGCGCCGAAGCAAATGACATATTCATCCTGTTCATTGCCGGACACGGACTGCATGACACCGACAAGGACGGAACCTATTATTTCCTGCCGCACGAAACCGACCTGAAAAACCTGGCGGGCACGGCAGTCAATTTCGCCCTGCTGGACGACTTGCTGGCGAAGGCCCCACAGAGACGCAAAATGCTGCTTATGGACACTTGCGAGTCCGGCGAAATGGACGCGAGCGAAGGCACAGCCATGCTTGCGAAAGCCAAACACACCGGCCTCAAGGCCAGAGGGATGAAACTTGCCGCCATGAAAAGGCTGCCCGCCAGACGGTCCGAGACAGCCCGCCTGATGCGGATGTCGCGCAACCGCTATTTCTATTATGACTTCAGCCGGCGTTCCGGCGCGATTGTGTTTTCCTCTTCGCGCGGAGGGGAGCCGTCTTTCGAGGATTCCCGCAAGGCTAACGGCATATTCACCAGCGCCATCAAGCGCGCTCTCGCGGGAGAGGCGGACGCCGATCATAACGGCAAAATATCATCCGACGAGCTGCAGGATTTCGTGTCGGCGGCCGTCATTTCCGACAGCAAAAACATGCAGCATCCTGTTACCGACAGGAGCAACGTGCACCAGAAGTTTTCCCTCCCCATAACGGCAGAAAGCGCCCAGTGACCTGACAATAAAACAGGGCCCGCGTTTTGGCGCGGGCCCTTTCATTTCACAGATTTTGGAAACTACCTGGCCATTGTTGTGATTGTGACGCGGGTTTCCGCCTTATAGGACGAGGACTTCTTTTTCATCCCGCGGCTTTTCATGACAGCATCCCGCAAGTCCCCAGTCAGATAATCATAACCATCGCCGGCTGTTGTCTTGAGAGGCTCAAACTTCTCGGTGGAAGCGATAGCCTGCAGCACTTCCGGGCCATAGGGGGCGTCGCACTCGAACTCATAAGGCAGCGTGTACGGAACGTTGACCTTGTCGGAACCCATCGAATAGTTATCCAGCAAAAGCGCACGCTTGCCATTGGCGAGATGATAGACAAGCCTTACATAGGACGGCAGATTGACGCGGACCGTAACAGTCATTTTTTCGCCATGCGTATAAACCGCTCCGTCAGGCCCCTTGTTGGTCCATGCCTCGATTGAAAGGCCTCCGCCCGCCAGTTCATCGGTCTCGAACACCTTCATGTCAGCCATGGCCCTGGTGAAATTCTGCGGCTCCATCCCGAGACCGGAAGACAAAACAGCCTTGCCCGGCATGGAAGCCTCGGCCGCGGAAACAAGGGAACCGTCGGTAACCCGGCGCAACACAGCAAGGAACTTGACGGATTTGCCATGAGGCCAGTAGGTGCCGGTAAGCACATAATCCGCGTTTTTGTCCACGCAGTCCCAGCCGGCGAGCAGCTTCGCCTTGCCTTCAAGCGCCTGTTTGAAATAGCGGCCCAGCGGACTGGACATGCGGCTGTCCTTGAACGTAAACGGTGACACCATCACTTTCGTCGCCGTTTCACTGCCGCCAAGGCAGAACAAAAGGAATGCGGCCATGTCATCTACCGAAGAGGCCGGAATTGAGGAAAAATCCCGCATGGAAGAACGGACCTTCTCCATGGACGGCAATTCACCAGGCTGGCCCC
>CAYPTM010000308.1:0-3554 GCA_964413345.1 uncultured Elusimicrobiales bacterium | reverse complement strand
ATGGACCCAAGCCCGACCTGCGAGGCTTCGTATTCGGACAGGCCGCGCTTGCCATGGCAAAAAACATGCGCGCCATCATGTTAGATGAGTTCGGCCCTCTGGAAGCGTCCGGAAATGGCTTCAGGGCGGCCCTTGACGGCCTTATCCCTGTCTACCGGGGACACTGGATAATAACCACGAGAAAGACGCTCCTGCTGACAGTGATCGACCTTTTCGGATTCAACGATTTTGAACTTATTGATATGGATGTGACGGATTTGGATACCGCACTGCGAAAAGCCACATGCCTGTTGAAATAAACGGACTCACATTTTCATACCGTCAAACGGAACCATCGCTTAAGAGCCTCTCACTCAGGGTTAAGGATGGGGAATGCGCGGTCATATACGGCGCGAACGGAAGCGGGAAAAGCACGCTGATATCCGTGCTGTCCGGCATTGCTCCGGAGTTTTGCGGCGGAGAGCTGTCAGGCTCTTTCTCGCTCGGCGGAAAGAGGCCCGCATGCGTACTGCAGAACCCGGAGACTCAGATTCTCTGCGACGGCGTGGAGGAGGAGCTTGCCTTCTTCCTGCGGCATGGCGATTCCCGGATGACGGCGGACGAAGCGGCAGAGCTGGCGGGCATCGAGCCGCTGCTCGGTCGAAAATCCCATACTCTTTCATCCGGCGAGAAACAGCGCCTGGTTCTGGCCTGCGCGCTGGCCTGCGCGGGAGGCGGCCCGCTGCTTCTGGACGAGCCCGGTTCTTACGCCGACGCGACTTCATGCGCGCTTATATCATCCCGCCTGGACGCGCTCAAGAAAAAAGGCTCCCCGATACTCATCGCCGCGCACCCCTCCCAGAATTTTACCGGCCTGGCTGATTCAATTTACCTGCTGAAAGACGGCAGCCTTGAACGAATCCCCTCCCCTCCGGGGGCGCCGCCCCTGCCGGCCCGGGAAATCCGCGCCGCGGACACGACAGCGGTGCGGACGGAAAACCTAGGACCGGGAAAAAGTTCGGCGATATCCGGCATTTCTCCACTGTCCATGTTGCTTAACTCGGGCGAGCTCGCGGTGCTGACAGGCCCCAACGGCTGCGGCAAGAGCACGCTCGCCAGAATAATGGCCGGCTTGGAAACGGATTTTTCCGGGCGGATATTCATAGGCGACAAAGAACCTTCCGCGGAGGAACTGCTCCGCGCAGTCAGGATGTGCGGACCGGACCCTCTTGCCCACCTCCTTTACGAAACCCCCGAGGAGAACATGGCCTTTGCCTTCAAAAACGGCGGCGGGAAGGCCTGCATCGAACCACGGCAAGGCGCGGAGGCTTTCGGCCTTGCAGGCGTTATGAACAAGCCCGTTTCCGAACTCAGCTTCGGGACGGCGCAGCGGGTGTCCGTGCTGTGCGCGCTGCTGGCCGCGCCCAAACTGCTGATAGCCGACGAGGCGCTTTCCGCGCTCGACTATGAGGCGCTGGCGGCCTTTTACGGAATCTCGGACCTGTTTCTTTCTTCCGGCGGGACGATACTGGCGGTATCCCATCTGCCGGAAACGGCACAGCTTCTTGGAGGAAGGGAAATACCCTTTAACCGATATGCAGCAGTCTGAAAAAATACGTTTCGTAGTCTACACCACCGTATTCGGCACTCTGTGGGGCGCGGCTGAAATGCTGCTGGGAACATTCCTCCACATGGTGCAGTTTCCGTTCCGGGGCGCCCTGATGGCAAGCATAGGGGCAATAATACTCTGTCTTGGCCGCACATACACACCTGTCAGGGGCGCGACTGTTTGCACCGGCATAGTGGCGCTGGCCCTCAAAATGATTTCGGCCGGCGGCTTCAAGATGGGCCCTGCGGTGGGAATAATGATAGAAACCTTCCTGGCGGAACTGGTCCTCTCCCTCTTCGGAACATCCCGGCTGTCCTTCACCCTTGCCTGCATGCTGTGCGCCCTTGAAGGCGTTGCGCATTTCTTCATAACAAACTGGCTTACTTACGGCCGGGGCATATTCAAGGCATACATGCAGGTTGTGACCGGACTGCAAAAATTCTTCGGTTTCCCCTACGGTTTCTGGAAGGAAGTAATCGCCTTCTGGATAATCGTCCATTTCCTGTTCGGCGGCGCGGCGGCATGGGTCTCAATCAAGGCCGCCAGACGCCTGAGGAAACTGTGAGCAGAACCCTTAGCCTTAGATTATCACTCGCGCTATTTCTGGCCGGCCTGATAGCGGCCCCCCCGGCCTGGAAATTCGCATTTGGCGCGCTTGCCCTGGCCATGATAACACTGCACGACCCGCGATCCGCCAGGCCGCCGGTGCGCCTCCGCTTCTGGATTTTTCCCCTCATGTTCGCCGCGCTCGCGCCCTTTTTTGCAGGAAATTTCGACTGGAAAGTGTTCGGCCGGGATTTTTCATCCGGCATGTTCTTCTCCGGCCTCAGCTTCGTTTTCCACGCCTATGTGCTGGCCTCGATAACCGCCTTCGCCGGCCGCAATTACTCGCTCAACGAGATAGTATCTTTCGCGGAAAGGCGGGGCTTCAAGAGCTTCGGCCTCCGCATTGCGCTGGCCCTGAGCGGAATGAAAATAATCCGCCGCCAGACCCTTGAAACTTTCCGCCAGTACCGCCTTACCAGAAGAAGCTGGGGCGCGGTAATCGGAGATTTCGACCTGCTGGCTTCAGCCACGGTGCGCAACTGCGCGGCCACGGCGGAACGCATAGCCGTTCTGTTCTACATAAGAGGGGTGAAGATATGAAAATAGAGTTCAGGCCGGTTGGCTACGTCGCAAACAGCGTTAAACAGCGTTCCTCCATGAGAATGCCTGGAGTCCGCTCCATGATAGAGGTTCTTCCTAAATATGAAAAAGCCCTTTACCGCATAAAGGAGGAATCACACCTGTGGATACTGTCCTATTTTCACAAGGCGGACACTTCGGTATTGCGGGCCACGCCGCGAAAGATATCCTCTTTTCTTGGCGAAAAAGGGGTATTCGCCATGCGCTCGCCCGACCGCCCCAACCCCGTCGCCCTCACCTGCGTAAAGCTTCTGTCCGTAAAAGGCCGCAAGCTGACCGTTGAAGGACTGGACGCCATGGATGGAACGCCCGTGATAGACATAAAGCCCTATTCCACCGGCATAGACTGCGTTCCGGCGGCGGACGTGCCGGACTTCACCCGCAAATATTCCCTTGTGCAGGACGATTTTCTTGCCCGCAGTTTCGCACGGATAGCTGAAAACCATACCGGCCCGCTGGACAAAGACACTGTTGCCGCATGCGCCCTTACGTTTGCCTTTACGCGCCGCACCGGCATGGCGCCTTCCGGGGAATTTGCGCTGTCGACCAACTTAAAAGGCAAAGCGCTGGACACGCTTTGCGCGCTGTTCAGCCTGCCTCCGTCCAAATGCCCTTCTTCACTGAAACTTCCCCCCGGCACATGGGGCCTTAAAGCCAGGAAGGGTGCGAAGACACTGCAACTGGCCGTCTGCGGACGGGACATAACCCGCTTTAAACGGCTGCTGGCGATGTAACGTTTTTTGAGGAACAGTTGCAGAAATTGAAATTGCGCGCAATCTTA
>CAYPTM010000307.1:0-3577 GCA_964413345.1 uncultured Elusimicrobiales bacterium | reverse complement strand
CGGCCGGCTGGCTCTCTCTTAAAAAAATCATGGGGAAGAAAATACCCATGACCGCCATATTCGCGCCCAGCTACAAATGCGCCTGCGTCTGCGAGCATTGCATGATAGAAGGATACCGCCGCTCCTCGCCGGAGATGTCATCAAGGGAAGTCATTCGGGTGCTCGATTTCCTGGCTGACTGGGGCGTACCAAGGCTTTGCGTCATAGGCGGGGAGCCGCTGGACGTGCCCGGGCTTGAGGCTTACGCCGCGCACGCATCCTCGCGTGGCATGCTGGTCACTATTGACACCAACGGGCTCGGCCTTGACGAAGCCCGGGTGCGCGCGCTTATTAAGGCCGGCGTTGTCCGGGTAAGCGTAAGCATAGACAGCGCCGACGAGACAATTCATGATTCTTTTCGCAGGCATCCCGGTGCGTGGAAGGCTGCGTGCGAGGGTGTCCGCCAGTGCGCCCGGCAGGGTTTGAGCTGCGTGATTACCGCCTGCGCCACCAGACGCGCCATAGACTCCGGCGACATTGAACGCCTTGTCAGCCTTGCCCACGAGCTGGGTGCGGACGGGATAAAGCTGCTCTGGCCCATGCTTATAGGCCGCTGGTGGGGGCATGAGGAGGAGAGGCTTTCCCCGCAGCATGAGGCCCGCGTGAGGGAGTTCGCCCGGGATTCCTTTGTTTACATAGAGGACGTGCTTTCATCCGGCAGCAGGACATCCGCCCCGGTCCACTGCGCCGCGCTGCGCGGCGACAGTGTGTTCATCTCTCCCTACGGCGACGTGCAGCCCTGCCCGTCAGTCCCCGTCCGCTTCGGCAATGTGCTTGAGGAGGACCCTGCGTCCGTAATGGAGAGGATGTTCGGGCAGACGGGGTTTCTTGAGGGCTTTTCCTGCTCCACCTGCATGATGAATGAGATGGTCAGGAACGGGAAGGTCGCGGCTGCCGCTAAAGAAGGCAGGCTTCCGATTGATATAGGGGAGCTCTCCGGGAAGAAATAAGAGGATATTTGAAAGCCGGGGCGTTACCGATAAAGGTAACGCCCCGGCTCTTTTTTGGCTGATTAAAACAGTCAGAACTTGAAGTCTTCTACCGCCAGCGGCAGCGCGGACGAGCCTTTGCTTTCAAAGTAGAGCTTGCGGAAGCCCGGCTCGTTCATCAGGCACATCTGGCAGGCGAATTGCTTGCCGTAGAGCGGGTGGCTGAACATGGCCGGTATTATCTCCCCGATTTTCTTCTTTCTTATGTTGCCGAAGCTTATCGGTATCGCGGGGCAGGGCTGGACGTCGCCGTAAGGGGAGATGTATATCAGGTTTTTCTCCAGCGCGGAGCAGCCCTTGCCTTTCTTTTTCAGCATTTCCAACGCGTCCTCTATGTATACGAACGAAGGGTCTGTCAGGCTGAGAAGATATTTCTCTTCTTCCGGGCTCAGGCGCTCCTTTTCCTCCTGCCGCCATTTGCCGGACAATATCGGAAACAGTACTTTGACGCCGTCAATACCTTTTCTTCTCGCAAGGCTGATAATGTGCTCCAAATCCTTAGATTCCAGCGCCCGTTTCGAGGCGTAAGTGGACACAAGGCACGGTATCTTTTCCCTCGCGCAGAGTTCGAGGGCTTTCTCCGCCGCCGCGAAGCATCCTTCATGGCCGCGCAGGGCGTCGTGTATGCGGGGTTCGGCGCTGTCAACGCTGACGTTAATGTTGCTCACTCCCGCCTTTTTGAGTTTTATGGCCATTTCTTCCGTGAGGTTCAGGCCGTTGGTGTCTATCGAGGCGCGTATCCCTTTGGCTGAGGCGTAGGCCACGAATTCAGGTATCTCAGGGCGGAGAAGCGGCTCCCCTCCGAAGAACGTTATCTTTACCGGTCCCCAGTCCGCTATGAAGTCTATGACGGCCTTTACTTCATCGGCGGAGAGGTCCTGCCCGCAGCGGCCGTAGTCGTTGACGGAACAGTGTATGCAGCCGCACTGGCATTTGTAAGTTATGGCGAAGACTACGGAAAACGGCAGAGGCCTGCGCAGTATGTAGCGCTTGAACATGAAGGCGAATATGCGCAGGTACTGCTGCGGCGTTAAATGCCGGAAGAATACCCTGAGGCCGAATCTGAGCTGCTGTAAAAATCTCATGCTTTGTCCGGAATTAGAAGTTTAAGCCACAGGTAGGCCTGCATCACTTTCTGCCTGTAGAGCTTTACCGCGGACGGGACGTCGTCTTTCATCCTGAAGCTTTCCGTCCCCGCGTTGTGGGAATACATGAACGTGTTGAAAAAGTGGAAATCCCTCGCGGCCTTGCGCGTAAGCTCGAATTCCTGCGCCGTTTCGGTCGGATATCCAACTATGAAATGACTGCGGAAAAGCGTTTTCGGTGATATCTTCTTCAGTTCCCTTACCGTGCCAAGGACTTTGTCCGCTTCGTAATGGCGGTTCATGAGGCGGATTATCCTGTCCGCCCCCGACTGCATGCAGAGGTTTATGCTGTTTATTTTCGCGCCGGCGAACATTGCCTTGTAGCCGTCCGGGTCTTTCTGGACCCATACGGGGTTTACGTAGCGGAGGTCTATCGGGATGTCAGGCAATTCCTTCGCGATTGAAAGCACCAGTTCGCACAGCGAGGAACCTGTATCGCAGCCGTAGGAGCCGCAGTCGTCCGCCACGAGGTTAAGCGTGGTTCCCGGCCGCCAGACCGCCTTTATGTCCGCAAGGATATCCGCCTTTGGGCGGCTTACAGCTTCTCCCCGCGCAACCTTGATGGTGCAGTAGGCGCATCTGCCGGCGCAGCCCGTGCCTATCTGGACATGGACTTTGTTGGCGTGGTGAATGGCTTCGCTTTTCTGGCGCAGGTGGAGCCGTTCCATAAGGGAAGACTCTCCCATCCAGTTCACCAGTTTTTCCCCAAGCGGGCCTATCACCGGAACCAGCGACAGCGGGTCCGGCCCCAGCCATTTATAAAGCGTTTCGTCGTAATAGCCTTCTTTGACGGATTTGTACGGGACTGACGCGCCGATAACGGGGTCCATTTCAGACGGGTCTTCCACTATGGCTATCCCGGGGAATTCTTTCTCCACAAGGGGACGGTCTATCCTGCTAAGACAGCCCCCGCAGATTATTTTTGAGCCGGGTTTCCTGTCCTTCAGGGCTTTTGAAAGCAGACCCGTGGAAAAGTCCTTGCTCAGTTGCAGGACGCCGCAGGTGTTGACCAGAATGACGTCAGCCTCGGCCGGTTTGTCTGTGATTTTGTGCCCGTTTTTGTGGATATAGCGCACCACGCGCGCGCTGGTTATGGAGTTCTGATGACAGCGCTTGTTGGCGGATAGAATGCAGACGCGTAGTCCTGTGTTGCCCATTTGGAAATTAAAGCAAATTAGTGTTTGTTGCCGCTATCCGTGGGGGAGGCGGTTTTAAGGAGTATGGCGGCCGCGCAAAGACGCGCCATAAGCTGCAGCAGCCCCCGCAGGGCGGCAAACGGCCGGGGGGCCTTGCGCAGCAGCCGCCAGAGGCGTGCGGGCTTGAGGTAAAACGTGGTTTGCGCCTCCAGCAGAAGGCGGTTAAGCGCGGGCGTGTCTATGTCCGCCACTGAGGCGTCTTTGGCCT
>CAYPTM010000306.1:0-3578 GCA_964413345.1 uncultured Elusimicrobiales bacterium | reverse complement strand
CCGCACGCCGCCATCCGCATCAAAGCCTATGACGAGGCGAACCTCAAGAACGCCCCCAAGACCTTCAAGTGCGCGGACGCCCGCGGCGAGCTGAAGGGCCTTAAGTTCACCGTCCAGGTAGCCGTTGAAGACTGCACCGGCTGCGGAGCCTGCGTCTATAATTGCCCTGCCCATAAGGACATGAAGGACAAGACCAGCCCCAAGGCCATCAACCTTGCCCCGCAGACGCCCCTGCGCGAGACCGAGCGCGAAAACTTCAAGTATTTCCTCGACATCAAGGACAAGGGCGCCGAGAAAGTCGCCCGCGGTACCGTAAAGGGCAGCCAGTTCATGAAGCCACTGTTCGAGTTCTCCGGCGCGTGCGCCGGCTGCGGAGAGACGCCCTACGTGAAGCTCCTTACCCAGCTCCACGGCGACCACATGACCGTGGCCAACGCCACCGGCTGCTCCTCCATCTACGGCGGAAACCTGCCCACCACCCCCTACACCGTCCGCGACGACGGCAAGGGTCCCGCGTGGAGCAACTCGCTGTTTGAAGACAACGCCGAGTTCGGTTTCGGCATGCGCGCCGCTTACGACACGCTTGCCTCGGACGCCAAGGCCCAGCTCAAGAAAATGGCCGAAGGCCCGCTCAGCGCGCAGAAGACCCTCGTGGACGCCATACTGGCGGACGAGCAGAAGGACTGGGTTTCCATCGAGCAGCAGCGCGGCCGCATTGCTGACATCAAGAAAGCCCTTGCCGGCAAGACTGATCCGGAAAGCCGCCGCATGCTCGCGCTGATCGATTACCTGGTCAAGAAGTCGCTGTGGATACTCGGCGGAGACGGTTGGGCCTATGATATCGGTTACGGCGGCCTGGACCACGTCCTTGCTTCCGGCAAGAAGGTCCGCGTGCTTGTTCTCGATACCGAGGTTTACTCCAACACCGGCGGCCAGATGTCCAAGGCCACGCCGATGGGCGCCATCGCCCAGTTCGCGGCCGGCGGCAAGATGATGCCCAAGAAAGACCTGGGCATGATCTCCATGACCTACGGCAACATCTATGTGGCGCAGATCGCGCTGGGCGCCAATATGGCCCAGGCTGTCAAGGCGCTGCAGGAAGCCGACGAGTTCGACGGTCCCGCGATCATCATAGCCTACTCGCACTGCATAGCCCACAACATCAACATGACGATGGGCCTTAACGAAGCGAAGAAAGCCGTGGCCTCCGGCCGCTGGATACTCTACCGCTTCAACCCCGCGCTCCGCGCGCAGGGCAAGAACCCGCTCCAGATCGACAGCGGCGAGCCTACCATCACCACCGAAGACTTCATGATGGGTGAAGGCCGCTTCAAAGCCCTCCGCGACCAGAATCCGGAGATGGCGGCGAAACTGCTCAAGCTGGCGGATGCCGAGTACAAGTGGCGCCTTAGCGTCTACAAGCAGCTCGCGCAGATGTCCTGCGATGTTGCCAAGACAGACGTCAAGACTCCCGTAGCGGCAAAATAGCTGTAAGGTTTCAGTAAGCGGGCCGGACTTCATGTCCGGCCCGCTTTTTTTGTCTCGATAAATTCAGGTTTGCATGGTTCAGGCGCTGCCACTGCTTCGGGCGGGGGGAGGAATGGTTTCTGCTGGCAAGGGGTCCTGGGATGGTGCTCTGTTGTGTGGAGTGTTTATATTTCGTGGGCCGGGCGCTCCTGCTCCAGCAGGCGTGGCCATAATTGCAGGTACTTCCGGACCGATATGTATCGTTTTGCCGATTGATTTGATGCTCCCCGCCGATGTGTGTAAAGCCTGACTGGCCGCTCCCTGGTGGCGGTAGCAAGCCGATGGCGGACTGTTTCATGCTTGATTCGGTTGTTGCTGCGGCCAAATAAAAAACCCCCGCCGAAAGGCGGGGGTTTTATTCTGAATCGAACCGTTTACTTTATTACCGGTTTGGCGGGAGCTGATTCCGCGAAGGCGGTGCCGGTGTCGTCGGGGAGGATTCTGGGGGCCGGCAGGGCCGCGGCCAGCTTATTCCAGCGGGAGGCCTTGGACATGGACAGCGTATCGAAGGTGCTGTCATAGGTCGTTTCCGGCAGATAAACCGCCAGCCCGGAGGAGGCCGCCAGCTTGCCGGTGGCCGCGTTTGAAAGCACCGCCGTCCTGAGAGCGCTGATTACTTCGGAAGCGGCCTGCTTTACGGCGGGATTGGCGCTTTCCAGCATCAGGCGCTTTGCGAAGTCCCCCAGGTCCTTCTGGTCCTCATAGTAGTACTTGATGGACTTGGCTGCCGCGCGGCGGGCGGCTTCTATGTCGTTGTTCGCCAGTATCGCCGCCGCCAGCACGTCCATTTTGCGGAGCAGGGTGGGAACCGCCGCGGACTGCAGCGTGGATGTGGTCACATCGTCGCCCTTGGGGACATAGTAGTTCTTGAAGGAATTGACTATCATGGCTCCCACTTCGGTGGGCGTGGCGGTCGGCTTCGCGGCAAAGGCCTTGAAGAACCCCGAATAGTCGTAGCCGTCGCCCGGCTCTATTTCCTCCGAACCCACTATGACTTCGGTATAGGGAGCTATCTGATGAACAACGCCCATGTCCTGCATCAGGCAGGCATCAGAGGCGTAGAGGTCTATCTTGCCTATCTGCGCGAACGCGCTGCCCATTTCCGTCGTGGTTATGTGGTTGCCGGTCTCGTCGTCGTAGGAAATGCCCTTGTTCTCGTTCTGCGGGACCATGGTCTTCCCAAGGGAGGCCCAGCCGGAGCCGTGGTTCCATATGATGAGCATGTAGCGCTTGGCGGGATAGTTGGTCTTCGCCCATCTGGCGAACTCCACCAGGTGTTTCCAGGAGCCCATGTCCGCGTTTCCGACTGTCTGGACGAGCTTGGACGATATCTTGTTTATGTTTTTATCTTTCGTGATGAGATAGCGGCGGGCGCCGGTCCAGTCGCCTTCGCTGTTGTCGTCGCCTTCCTGTCCGTTCATGCGGCCGGCTTCGCCCACGATGTTGATTTTGCTCGTGGAGCCGACGGTTTCCATCTCGTTGATGTCCTTCAGCACGAACGTCTCAAGGTTGTTCTTGCCGTTGAAGAAAATCATGACGGTCCACTCTTTGGGAGCGGCCGCTTTCATCGCCGGGGACAGGGCGGGAGTTGAATCCGTCGCCACCGGGGTGGGCAGGGCCGGGGCGGCCTTTCCGGCCTTTATGGCCTTGAGGTTTATGTCCCCGAAGCCGCTGTCAGTGGCCGTAGCTATTGACGCCGTGGCGGCCAGGGCCGCGAATGCTGCTGCAAAACGTTTCATGGCTGCTCCTTTCACTTGGTGTTTTACGCTTGTACCAACTCTTGATATTATTGGTTTTTACGGCGGAGTGGGAAAGTGCCAAAGGGCCTACTTTTTAGCTGGGCCCGCCGGAAAAAGAAAACCCGCGCCTTGTTTGGCGCGGGTTTCCGGTAAACCTTCTGTCTATTATTTGGCGGCCTTCATCGCGTTGATGAAGTTGACCCAGTGGGTGGCCGAGGCGAAGGCCAGGCTGCTGTAGCTGCCGTCCATGGTCCCGGTGGGCAGGTATACTGCTATGCCGTAGGCGTTCTTGTACTTGTCCCCGAGATAGGA
>CAYPTM010000305.1:0-3619 GCA_964413345.1 uncultured Elusimicrobiales bacterium | reverse complement strand
CGAACTCCCGCCTGTCAGCCATGTTGAAAACTTCATTAAGTGCCGGAATCAGAAGCGGGGACACTTCGGGATTGCGCGCCTTGCCGCAGGCGGCCAGGACATCGCGCCACAGCCTGACGCGGAGCGCGGCGGTGTTTTCCAAAACCGCGGAATGAATGCTTTGCACTTTAATGCTGCGGTATTCCTCCATGCGGGACAAGGAATACTCGATCAGCAGCGCACGCAGTGAATCGGCGTCCCGGACGGGCAGGAGGTCGAAACGCTGGTAAAGCGTGGAAATGGCGTTGGCCTCATCGATTGCGACGCGGTTGCGTTCCCCTATGCGTCCGGCCGCCCCGGAGAAAGTGAAGGCCACAAGAAGGCCAAGAAGGGCAAGCACCGCCCCCTCTATTATGCCGGAGCCCTGCGCATTTACAGGGACGCGGCGGCCGATGGCAGGAGCAAGGCTGCCTCCCAGCTTCATGCAGCCCATCATGCCGGCAAATAGAAGGAGGGAAGCAAGGGCAGTTGCCAGCCCGTAATGCTCCGAGACCGCATGCCACCATTCCATAACAAAGCCTCCGTCAACCGCCTGTCTTTTACGGCGAAGACCAGTTTCCGCCGTCTCAGAAATATAACAATTTGAATACCCCTCGGCAAGCCGGAGCCGGAATCCATCTCTTGCGCTTGTCGCTTGAATCGGCTAAAGTGAAATGACACGAGAAACCAGGAACACCCATGGCCATAATGACTTCTGTTATTCTGCTGGCAGCCCTCTGCGCCACGCCGTCAAACGCGGCGGAGGGTCAACCCGCGCCCTCAGCGGAGACTGCCGTCGTGCCTGAAAACCTGGGCGTCGTTGGAGAAGGACTGTTCAGGGGAGCGCGCCCGAAAGGGGACGCGCAGTACGCCCATCTGGCGAAAACGCTCAAGGTTGACACAATAGTCAACCTCCAGCACTTTCACGAAGACAGCGACGAACTGTGCGCCAAATATGGCATGGACTGCCGGAAATTCCCGATATTCCTGTTTTTCGCCAACGACATCCGCTTCGACTGGAAATCATTCATGAAGGCGTTTGATTTCATAATCGAGCAGAGAAAGGCCGGCCGCAGAGTATATTTCCACTGCGCCTATGGCAGCGACCGGACAGGCAGCCTGGCCGCCGCGCTCATGATACGCGAGGCAGCCTGCGGCAAAGTCTTCGACAGGAAAGAACTATGGAAAAAGGTGGACTCGGAGATGGAAAAGCATAATTTCCACGGCATCTACGTCTTTCTGCGCCATTCGATAAAAGACTGGGTGTTTGATTTCGAGGCAAACGAAGACTGGCTCTGCGGCAACAATGCGGGGAAAACCTTAGGGGCTGCGCCCGGATTACAGACTGGGGAAACGCTCAAAAAGCCCTGATTTCCTTCTAAAAACCAACAGTATCCTGCCGCAAAATCCAACCGATCCGGCACCTGATGGCATGAATAACCGGCGCGTGAAAATGTGGAAATTTCATCTATACAGATTGCAGTATTTACTTTTCCGTTCAAACTGTTAGAATACAACTACAGTACATATAAGAACAAGGAGCATATATGCCCAATCTAGGCGCAATGCTGAAGCAGGAAATAACACGCCTCGCCCGCCGGGCCATAAAACCGGCCTACGCTGAACTGAAAAAGGATGTCGCGGAGCTCAAGCACCGAGCAGCCCAGCAGAGAAGAACCATTCAAGCCCTTGAACAGGCCAACGCCCGCCTTCTGGCGGACTTCAATTCCCGCACCGGCAGGCTGGAAGCCCCCGCCGAGGAAGAGTCCGGCAAGATACGCCTCGGCCCGAAGTTAATCCAGGCGCAGCGCAAGCGCCTTGGTCTTTCACAGCAGGAATTCGCGAAACTTCTGGGTGTAAGCACCAACACCCTCTGGCTGTGGGAACACGGCAAGACGGCACCCCGCGCGAAGTCAAAAGCCATTTTTGCCTCTGTCCGTCAGCTCGGACGCAGGGAAGTAAAACAGAAGCTGCAGGCAATCAGCGAAGCGAAATAAAGATTATTGCGCTTTAGGGCATAACAAAGGAGCGGTCTTTCGACCGCTCCTTTTGCTTTAAAATCCTTCCGCGAAACCGGGTTACTCCCCCGCCGGCGGCACGAAATCCTCTTCGGCGGCCGCCTCGGCACTCTTGCCCCCTATCACCTTCAAAAACGCTGTTCCGTAACGGATGAGTTTCTTTTCGCCCATGCCCTTTATATCGCACAGAGCTTCGGCGTTACCGGGCTTGAGAGCGGCCATATCCGCCAGAGTACTGTCATGGAAGACTACATACGGCGGTTCGCCTATACGGGCGGCGATTAACTTTCTCAGCGCGCGCAGATTCTCGAACAACTCCGCGTCCGGAGCGATACCGGACGCGCTCCTTACTGCCCGCGCCTTCTTTTTCCGCACAAACGCCTGCTTCGCCGGTATGCCAAGACGGACAGTCCCCTCGTCACGGCAAAGGGCCCGTCCTTCCGGCGTTATTCTCAGCAGGGGATAATTGTTTTCCTCCGACACTTCCAGAAAATTCTGCACCACGAGCTGGTCAATCCATGAGCGCACGGCGGGTTCGCCGGCATCCTTCAGCAGGCCGCAGACTCTTAATTTGTCATGTCCGTTGCGGAGCATCCTTTCGTCGATTTTGCCCAGGAGCAGGCTGGCGACATAACCTGTCCCGAACTTGCCGTCGGTGCGCCAGGCGGCGCTTAAAACCTTCTTGGCCGTGAGCAGCGCATCTTCAGGTGAAAGACCCTGCGTCTCGCCAAGGCAGACGTCACAGGCCCCGCAGTCGTCCCCGGAAGAGCCTTCCGGGGGATACGCTACGCCGAAATGCTCGGCCAAAAGACGGTGGCGGCAGACGGGGGAAACGGCGTAACGCCCTATCTCGCGCAACTGGCGTTCAAGCGCGCGCTGCCTTTCGGGCGGCACGGAGCTTTCCGTCATGGCTAGGCGGCGGTGCATGGCCAGGTCGGATACCGAGAAGAGCAGCACGCATTCGGCTGGAAGCCCGTCCCGTCCCGCGCGGCCTGATTCCTGCTGGTAATGCTCCACGGAACGGGGGGTGTTGGCGTGAACCACATAACGCACGTTAGAGCGGTCTATGCCCATGCCGAAAGCGATGGTCGCCACGATGACGTCTATCCTCTCGTTTACGAAACCGTCCTGGGCGCGGCGTCTTTCCTCGGCCCCGAGCCCGGCGTGATAGGGGGCGCAGAGGACGCCGGCCCGCTCAAGCCCCTGCGCTATGCGCTCCACTTCCCTGCGGGTCTGAGCGTAAACTATGCCGCCCTCGCCCTCGTGCCGCTGTATGACATCGAGGACCTGCATAAGCTGCTCCCTGCGGGGGAATGCGCGGTAAATAAGGTTCGGCCTGTCCGGGTAACCCACAAGGCGCGCCGGGGAGCGCAGGCCCAGCATGGCGCAGATGTCATTCTGCACGGCAGGGGTAGCAGTGGCGGTAAGCGCCATGCGGGCCGCCCCTGGGAAGCGGTCCAGGACTTCCATAAGACGCCTGTACTCAGGGCGGAACTCATGCCCCCAGTGGGAAACGCAGTGGGCTTCATCCACGGCAAAAAGGAAAGGCCCATCCGGCAGGTCTTCGAACAGGTCGCCAGAAA
>CAYPTM010000304.1:0-3633 GCA_964413345.1 uncultured Elusimicrobiales bacterium | reverse complement strand
TGCGTGTGGCGGAAAAGACCGGCGTGTCCGCCTTTCTCAACCGCCTGCGCAAACTGGGCTTCGATTCCCTTTCGGCCGAACCGGAAAGATACGGCCTCGGCCTCGCGCTGGGCAACGGAGAGGTGCGCCTTCTTGAGCTGGCCAACGCCTACGCGACGCTTGCACGCGGAGGATTGTGGAGACCGGCCAGATACCTGAAGGACGCGCCGCCGGAGGGCGGACAGCGGAGGGTTTTCGAGCAGACCGCCGCTTACATCGTCACCGATATACTGAGCGACAATCAGGCGCGGGCCAAGGCATTCACGCTGAACTCCCCGTTCAGCCTGCCCTTCCCCTTCGCCGCGAAAACAGGAACCAGCAAGGACTACAGGGACAACTGGGCCGCCGGCTACACTCCCCGCTGGACCATAGCGGTATGGGTCGGCAATTTCAACGGGCAGTCCATGAGAAAGGTGTCCGGCATATCTGGCGCGGGCCCCGTGCTGCACGACGCGGCGGTTTACATGGAGCCGCGCTATCCCTCGGGGACGTTCTCAGAACCGAAAGGCCTTGTCCGCGCGGAAATCTGCCCGGAAAGCGGAGTGCTTCCCTCCCCCTGGTGCCCGGGAACAATTACGGAAGTATTCAAAAAAGGCAGGCTGCCCTCAAAAAAATGCGCCCTGCATTCTCCCGGGAAGGAACCAGCCCCGGCAAACAACGCGCCGGCGGCGGCCATAGCATTCCCCGCGAGAGGCGACGTCTTCAGGATAGACCCCTCCACGCCGCGCGAAGCGCAGGCAATAAGGTTCCGCGCCGCGCGGGAAAACGCGGAAGGACTGCGGTGGTTTGTTGACGGAAAGGAGAATGGGGGGGACTGGTGGCGGCTCGCCCCCGGCAGGCACAGGCTTTACTTCACCCGCACCGTCGGGGGCAAGACCGTAAAGTCAGAAGTACTTGCTTTTCTTGTTGTTGACTGACGCCCCGCGCGCCTGCGGGCGGCGGGCGAAGGAACGGCGGGGTTTTTCGTCGGGAACCCGCTTCCGCTCTTCCTTGCGCTCCCTGCGGGGGGACGGGGTTTCTTCCTTCTCAGGCTTTCTCTCGAAATAAGAAACCAGTTCAATGTGGGAAGTCTGCGGGAAAAGGTCCAAAGGCTGGACCTTCTTAAGCTCGAACCCGTTGTCGCAGAGTATTTCCGCGTCGCGCACGAAAGTGATGGGATTGCAGGAGATATAGACAATCTTCCGCACGTTGGGGTGATGGAAGCGCTTAAGCAGGCTGGCCGCGCAACCCTGGCGCGGGGGGTCCACTATGACGGAAATGGTCTTCCTGAGCGATTCCGCCATTTTGTCGGAAAACACGGTTTCGGCGTGTCCGGCGATGAACCGCATGTTCTTCGCACCGTTTCTCTCGGCGTTCTTCCAAGCGCAGGCCACGGCTCCCTGATTTTCCTCTATGCCGGTGACGAAGCGAAAGCCCCTGCCCACCGAAATGCCTATGGTGCCCACGCCGCAGTAAAGATCGTACAGCTCGGACGTGCGCTCACCCAGCGACAGGAAATCCGCCGCGGTCCTGTAGAGGAGCTCGGCCGCCGGTGTATTGACCTGCAGGAAGGAGCCCGGATAGAAAAGGAACTTGTTGCTGCCGATGGTTTCCTCAAGCGCGCCGTCACCGGCAAGCTTTATCCACTTGGGCCCCATTATCACGTTGGTCGCCCTGTCCTGTATGTTCAGGTAGACGCTGGCTATCTGCGGGAATTTGTAGGTCAGCTCCTTGACGATGCGCTGCATGTTGAAGCGCGGTTCGCCGCGGCCTATGAAGGCGAGCAGAGCCTTCCCTTCTACCGTGGTGCGGATGAAAACGTGGCGCAGCCAGCCGGCCTGGGCCTCTTCGCTGTAGATGCTCCAGCGCTCGCGCGCGGCGATTTTCTTTATCGCCTGTATTATCTCCACCGAGAGCTTGTCCTGGACGGGACAGTCGGCAAAATCCACTATCTCATGGGAAGAGGGGCGGAAGAAGCCGGCCACGATATTGCCGCGCGACATGCCAAACGGAGCCTGAATCTTGTTGCGGTAACGGAGTATTCTGGGAGAACGGATAATCTTCTCGACCGGAACCTTGCCCAAAAGCCTTGTGGCGCGGAAAAGGGAAATGAGGGCCTCCTGCTTGGCTTCGAGCTGCTTGTCGTACTGGAGATGCTGCATGTCGCAGCCGCCGCACCAGGAACGCATGCCCGGCTTGAAGTAGAGGGGGCAGGGAGTTTCCTGCGCGCGCCCGTCGCCGCGATGGATAACTGAAGTGATGTCGCCGTATATGGCGTTTGAAGGGCCGCGGCGGAGTTCGGCCTGCACTATATCGCCTGCGGCCGCGTAATTAAGGTACACCTGCGGGCCGCCCCGGTCCTGGTCGGCAACGCACTTCCCGTCAAGTTCAAAACGGCGGACATGCAGGCGGGTGTTTCCGAGCACGAGCTCGGGCCTGTCGGATTCAGTCCTGGCTGTCTTCTGCGGGGGCGGCAGCGGCCTCTGGGGCCGGCTGCGGCGCCTCGGGGGTTTGTACGGTTGTTTCAATGGAGTCGTCCTCTATATCTTTCATCAGTTCGTCGCGGTGCTGGCGCAGCCATTTCCGCTGGTTCTTGTAATCCGGGCAGTGCTTTTCGACCACGGCCCAGAATTCGTCAGAATGGTCCATGTGCACGAGGTGCGCCAGTTCATGCACAATCAGATAGTCAAGGACGGACGGCGGCGCCTTGATGAGCCGCCACGAAAAATTCACGTTCTTCTTAACCGAGCAGGAACCCCACAGCGATTTCTGGTCCTTCACCGCTATGCGGCTGACTTCCACGCCCATCACGGCGGCAAGTTCGCGCGTGCGCGTGGAGATTATGGCCTCCGCGCTGAGGCGCATCCAGCTGTCCAGGCAGGTGGCGGGCGAAACACGCTTGCGGTCGCCAATCCGGACCACGAAGCTTTCCCCCTCCACCACCACGTCGCCTATCACATCCGGCACCTCTTCCACGCGGACATCCCTCAGCGCGCCCATGTAGAGCGCTTTCTTGGGAAAGGGAAGTTTGTCCTGCTTTGCCTGCGAACCGGAAAAAATCTCCGGCAAATCGCGGCGGAGCTTGTCCAGAAAAAGGCGCACTTCTGAAATGGTGGTGGATGTATCGCTCATGGCCAACCTGCTCTATTGTTATATTCTATCATTTTTGGAGCGTGAATTGAGGACGGCGTGGCTTTCCGCGGACAGGGTTTCCTGCTTCTGCCAGTGGCCGAAAGCCATGCCCCGTCCGCACAGTTCCTCCACCGCCTCGCGGTAGAAAGCGGAGGTGGGCGCGGCGGCCTCGCTCCCGTAGGGCGTCCCGGCCAGCGGCATGAAGGTGTGGGCGTGCGCCTTGGCGCCCATGCGGCCCAGGCGGCGCATGAGGTCCAGCGTAAGCCGCGCGTCGGCCTCGGTCTCCCCCGGCAGGCCGAAGATGAAATCCACATACGCAGCCAGACCGGCGGAAAGAGTCAGCTCCACAGCGCGCACGATTTCTGGAACGCCGTGACCGCGCCCGCAAAGCGAAAGCATACGTTCGCTTCCGCTCTGCGCGCCGACAACAAGGTTGTCGCTGTCGGAATACCTGCGGACAAGGGCCACTGTTTCCGGGGTGAC
>CAYPTM010000303.1:0-3647 GCA_964413345.1 uncultured Elusimicrobiales bacterium | reverse complement strand
TCCTTTATCCCTGTTCTTCCGCTTTCAGCTATGGTCGCGGCTTTTTGGGCCATGCGGCGGCGCGCCACCCTTGCTGGCGTTTTTGTAGCTGATGTGATACAATCTGTAGTAGTACCCCTGTTCTTTTCGGACATGGCTGTGCCTTGTCCGGTTGCTGCGGGGCTCTGGGCGGACGTATGCTCCGCCTCAATAAGTGTCTGTTTGTTCCCGCGCCGTGATGAGACTACGGCGTGTCATGGTCGCCTGATACATATTGTATCAAAAATTGATACAAATGTCAAGCGACACGTTTCCTTCCGTCGATAAAACACCTTTTCAATTATTGTTCAGTGGAGGCAGATTTCTTCTACGGGCTTGCCCGTTCTTGCGGTTACTGCGGCTTCCTGGCTTTCCGAGAGAGCGTAGAGTGGTTTGTCGTCGCGGCAGAGGGCTCCGGCGATGCTGTCCTGCGGCACCATCGATATGGCCATCTGCGCGCCATCCCCGGTGGAGAGGGCGTAGCGGTTGCCGTCATTAAGGTTGGGGGCGTCCAGCAGCGATAGAAGCGTCGCCAGGGATTCCGCTTCGCGAGCGAGCGCCAGCTCGGCGTCGCCGTCCAGCGCTCCAAGTTTCGAAACCATGAAATCCCGTGCGGCGTTCCCTTCTATAGTCTCAAGCGCCTTGAGGGCGGATGACTGAGCCTGTTTGAGTTCGGTGGTGGTGTATGTGGTCATTCTTGGCAGAAGCAGTTCCTTCAGGTATGGCGCCGCTTCCCTGTCTTTAAGGAATCCGGCCAGGCGGGCGCATAATTCAGCGGCATTGGGGCCGCCGTTTCGCAGGCACTGGCGTATCTGCGGCAGGAAGCGGGGATTCTTTGCCCTCAGCAGTGCCGTTTCCGCCGCCTCCGTGAATATGTCGTGAGGATTGTCCGCCAGCGCCAGCAGTCTTGTGAACTGTTCCGCTTCTGAAGGCGTGAACTTATACAGCTTGTCGCGGAGTTCGGTGCGGATTGTCCAATCGAAAGAGTTCTCTATCTGGTCCAGCGCGTAATCAAAGTCGGTTTCCAGGACAACAGCCTTGGCTTTTTCCCGTGCGGCAGCCACGTCGGGAAAGAGGGCGGCCGTCTGTTTATCCCCGGCCTTGACGGCAAGGTCATAGGCCAGCGGACGGTATTCCGGTTTCTCCCGCGCCCGCTCGGTTATGGCCATGCTCAGGAGGCCTCCGTATTGTCCGAAACGGGAAAGGAACGCATCAGCCGCATCCGGTCCTCCGTCAAGGGCAAGGGCTTCCTCCTCCGTAAATGAATCCTGTCCCGCCAGCAGTGTGGCCGCGATCCCGGACAGCGTGCGTTTTTTCCCCTTCACCGCCGCATGGAGATAGGGCGATGCCTTTGTCCCCTCCTGGGCTACGTGGTTCTTCAACTCCGGCAGTTCCCCCAGCGCCGCAACCGCCGTGGCCAGCGCGTCCGGGGACTGCTTCCTTATAAGTGATTGTATCGCCATGTTCCGCAGTTCCCGTTCCCTCAGGCCGGCATCCGGCGCGGGAGGCAGGCGGCGCAGCGTGGCTTCCGGGGCTTTCCATGCGCAGATGAGACGGAGCGGAAAGTTCGCCTCTTTCTCAGCGCAGAGTGTGAATGTTTCCGTGCTTCCCTGCACTTTGCCGAGGGCATTCTGCGCCGCGGCGGAAACTATGGGGTCGGTCGATTTTGAAAGCGAAAAAAGGGCCTGCAAGTCGGGCGCGCTGGAAGAAAGGCGCGGGTCCGGTGTCAGCATCATGGTCTGGGCGGCCGCGTTTCCGGCGCAGGCAAGCAGTAACAGAAGCGCGGTTCTCATCAGTATTTAACCCCCACCCAGGCGCATGGCAGCGTGGACAGTTTAAGCCCGTCCGTTCCGTAGTACTTGAGGCCGTTCAGCTGTTTGAGCGGGATATGGATGCCCAGGCCTATGCCGAAATTAATCTCCTCGGAATTGCCCGTGTAGTATTCCCCGGAGAGAGAGGCCCATGTGTAATTCTTGTCCTGAAACAACCCGAGTTTCACTTCCCCCGCCGTATCGCCAGCCTCGTTATGGAAAAGCTGTCCCACAGCCGCGCCAAGCTGCCTGCTGCCCGAATTGAAGTCTATGCTTTCCGTCGTGCCTGACTCCGTCGCGGCCCAATATCCCTTTGTTCTGCCCCAAAGTCCGGAGAGTTCCATATAGAAGTCGCTGTCCCAGTGAGGCGCGAGTTTGATCAGCATGGCGTCGTCCCTGAAAGACGCGCCGTTCTGGCTGTCCGCTATGCCGATGTCGTCTCGGGAAAACGCCGCCGTTACCGGGAAATCGATGCCGACCGGCAGGCCGAAACCAATCGAGAATGCCGTTCTCCTGCTGGAGACCGGTCCGTCCAGCTTGGAATAATCCCCTTCCAGCGTTATGTTGACCGATTCCGGCGCGAGCAGGGCTCCGCTTGTCCATCCCGTGGGGCCTCCCAGCCCGGCGGCCCCGGCCCGGGCGGAAAGAAGCGCGCCTGAAACCGGCGTGTCGTAATCGACGAAAGCGCCCCTTACGTCGCTGACCGCCGAGACATATTTCCCGGATGGCATACGTATTGAGTAATTGCGCCTGTCATAGAAATAGGAAGCCAGATTGCGGTGCCAGTTCTTTCCCATGCGGATTTCCCTGCGGGTGGAGCGCATTATTACCGCGCCTCCGCGCACCGTCATTTCCTGCGAGGCTTTTATTGCTCGCACTGTCTGTTCGAACACGCTTGCGGCGGCTTG
Organism: uncultured Elusimicrobiales bacterium; assembly: GCA_964413345.1. Classification (GTDB taxonomy): domain Bacteria; phylum Elusimicrobiota; class Elusimicrobia; order Elusimicrobiales; family Elusimicrobiaceae; genus CAYPTM01. Next base: position 910 of record CAYPTM010000303.1, on the reverse strand, counting down.
TCCGGCCAGCGCGCCACCAATGGCGAAAATGGTCTTTTTCGTGCCGCTTTCCCCGGATTGAGACGCAAGGCCAGTCGCCAGTCCGCTTCCGGCGAACAGCAATTTGCCGGTATTGGATAGCTTCAGCTTCGGCCTGTTGCCATAGTCGTCCGCGATAATGGCCCTTTGCGCGTCCTTGACCGTTTCGTTGGAGTACGAGCGCAGCAGTGACCGCCTGCCCGGCACTTCTTCTGTAAGCAGCGGCAATATGCGGGTGTTGAGCGTTACCGGCTCCCAACGCATCGCCTTCGGGACGTTCTGGTGCTGGGCAAGCGCCGTGCCGCTACCCGCCGTAACGAACAGGGCGAGAATGGCGGCCTTCAGCGCATAATTGTTGGCACGGTTTGCCATATGACACTAATTATCCCATTTTAAGAGGGTTGTGTGCGCAGGTCGGTTTCCATGCGCAACAAAAAAGGGCCGCTGCTTTAGGCAGCGGCCCCTCGGTCAATAATGGAGAGTGTTAGTTGGCGATTTTTACCATGCCAAGTTCTTTCGCCTTGTCCTCGCCGAATGGGAGCTTGGTGCAGTAGCTGTATTTAGCTCCGTTCAGGTTGGCTCCGGACAGGTCTGCCGTGGAAAGGTCGGCTCCTACAAACGTGGCGCCGCGCAGGTCAGCGCTGCGGAGTTGGGAGTTGGCGAGCCTTGCCCCGGCGAAATTGGCGTTCTGGAAGTCTGTGTAGGAGAAGTTGACGCCGTTCAGGTCCGCCCCGGCAAACACGGCCCCCTGGGCATTGGAGAATGACATGTCGGTCGAATTCATCCTCGCGCCGGTGAAGTCGGCCGCGGAAACGTTGTCCTTTGACATGTTGGAACCGTTGATTCTGGCGTAACTGAAGCTGGCTGCCTGGAATGAGGCGCTGTCCATGTG
>CAYPTM010000302.1:0-3656 GCA_964413345.1 uncultured Elusimicrobiales bacterium | reverse complement strand
CCTGCTCGGCCTTGTCTGCGGTTCCGAGGGTACGCTGGCCATAGTGACCGAGATGACGGTCCGCCTCATCCCCAAGCCTCCGATGGAAGTGGACCTCCTTATCCCGTTCCCGTCCATAGAGAAGGGCGTTACCGCCGTTACGGAGATAATCAAGGAACGCATAATGCCAGCCACCATGGAATTCATGGAGCTTAAATCCGTGCGGGCTGCGGAGGCGTTCCTTAAGAAGGAAGCCCCGTACCGGGACGCTCCGGCCCAGCTTCTCATCCAGCTCGACGGGCAGGACAAGGCGGAGTTGGAAAAGCAGTACGAGAAGATAGGCGAGATAGTCTCAAATTTCGACGCGCAGGATGTTCTCGTCGCGGAGGACAAGACCTCCAAGGACAGGCTGTGGGAAGTCCGTCGCGCCATATCCGAGGCCATATCGGTAAAAAGCCCCGTGCTGAAAAAGGACGACGTGGTGGTTCCCCGCGCGAAAATACCCGAATTGTTTCACCGCCTGGCGGACCTGGAGGCGAAGTACGGCTTCGAGATAGTTTCCTTCGGCCATATCGGGGACGGAAACGTGCACGTCAACATACTCAAGAACGAAAAGCCGATTGAGGAATGGAACGCCCGCGCGCCGGAGCTGATGAAGGAAATAATGTCCACGGTGCTGTCATTGGGCGGCTCCATAACCGGAGAGCACGGCGTCGGCTGCGTAAAGAAGGACTTCCTGCCCTCGGCCATAGACCCCGCCGCGCTCGAGCTCATGCGCCACATAAAGGAAACGCTGGACCCGAATTATGTGCTTAATCCGGGCAAGATATTCCAGAACTGCTGAACAACGCCGGGCTTTGACAGAAACGCCGTCCCAATGGGACGGCGTTCTTTGTTTCGGGAGTATTCTATCCGAGAGGTTTTTCCGGAGGCGGGGTTTCCCCCGGAGGAATGGCGGCGCGTCCGTAACGCAGGGCTATGACCAGCTTGGAGCGCAGGCCTTTTTCTCCGGCGAAAGCCGCGGCCGCGTCCAGGACCGCGGTGACCACGCCGCGGGCGGGAAGGTCTTTGGCGCCGCCCATGGCCTCCCCTATTCTTGTCCGGGAAAACTGTTCGCTGTTTTCGTTGGCGGCTTTTGCCAGTCCCGAACCGTGCAGCAGCACCGCGTCTCCGTGCGCGAGCCTTACTGAAACGGACTTGAAGACGGCGCCTTCTATCGCGCCCAGCATGGCCGCGTCCGCCTCCTCTTCCGGCAGTATTGTCCCGCCTTTAAGCACTACCGGCGAAGGCTGTCCGCAGTTGGCGAAGGAGAATATGCCGCTGTAGGACTCGAACACTCCCGCCAGGGCCGTCACCATCACCTTCTTGTCTTCTGAACGGGAAAGCTCGTCGTTGACCGCCGCTATCGCCTGCGCCGCGTCTCCCGACTGGCGGATAAAACTCCTGAACAGGGTTTTGACGGAGGCCATCGTAAGCCACACATGAGGGCCGGACGCCTCCGTTTCGCATACAAGGAAAGCCAGCTTGTCATGCCCCAGCGGTATGACATCGTATATCGCGGAATCGGGCTCGCCCTCGGTTTCTGAGACGGCGCAGAGGTCCGTATCCTGATTGCCGGGAAGCGTCTGCGGAATGAGTTCCGCGCGGAGCTGCCTGCCTATGCCGTTGGTGGTCTCATAAGTGGCGCGCTGCGCCGCTCCGTCCGCCGATTTCTCCATCAGGGCCGGCAGCTTGTCCCGGTAGTCGGCCAGCGTGCGTATGAGGCGGCCCAGTTCATCCTTCGATGTCCGCCATGGCATTTTCGCGTCCAGCTTGCCGAGTGCCATCTCGGCCGCCCACAGGCGCAATCCCTCTATCTGATGCGCCACGGCCAGGCCGAGCAGGAAGGAAATGACGGCCAGCAGCAGCAGTCCTCCGCAGGCCCATTTAAGTATCTGTATGTTTGTTTTTGAGAGAGGGGCAAGCACTTCCTCCTCGGGCAGGAGGACGGCCAGGGAGAAGCCCGCCGGAGCCGCCGGGCGGAAATATGCCGCAGCCTTCCGTCCGCTGTTGGCGCTGCGTATCCTGTACATTCCGGTTTCACCAGCCGTCATCCGGCGTCCCAGCGTGGCAAGTGCCGTGTCCCCGTTTTCATCCGCCAGCGTGAAAACCGTGTCCACCGCGCGCGTGCGCGGGAACGGGTGGTATATTACGGCGCCTCCCCTGGAGAGGAGAATAGCGTGTCCGCTCACGGCCGTTTTTACGCGCTCGGCGGCTTCTGCCGCGAAGGAAAGGGAAATGTCCGCCTCCACCACTCCGGCGAACTTCCTCTCTCCGCCTGATACGCGGTAAAAGGGGGAGAAATAGGGTATGTAAAACCTCTCTCCGGACAGGTCGAGGACTGGTTCTCCCCATACGGGATTTCCCAGTTCCTTGGTTATGGCATACCATTCATTCTGGAGATATTTCCCCGCTTCCTCGCCGGGCGCGGGGTTCTCGGGGCCGTTCCTGCTGAAGTGCATCTGGAGGAACTGCGTCTTGCTGTCCGCGGCGTAGGGTTCGCAGAGTATGGAGACGGAGTCGATGTCCTGTCCCCTTGCCACCGCGCCCTTGAGGAGGGAGGCCAGCATGTCCCGTGAAAGGGGGACGCTTTCCAGCTCCACGGATATGGAGGATGCGGTCTCCTGCGCTATCCCCATTCTGGATTCAATGGAAAGAGCCGTTTCGGCAAGCTGCGCTTTTGCCGCGTCCTGCCTGGACTGGAGCGTAAGCGTTCTGGTCGCGCGGTAGTAGAGCGCGAAAGTGAGAAGGAAAGCCGCAGCAGCCGATATCGTGACAAGCAGCGAGAGTTTCAGTGCGATGCTCCGGTTCTTGATCATCTCGCGCACTCCGAAACAAAGCTTTCATAAGGCGGAGCCTGCTTGATTATCCCGGTTTCAGACAGCAGGGCCGCAGCCGATGAGTATTCGCCGCTGGCCATTTTGCCGGGTTTCGCGTCTTTTCCGAAAGGGGGAAGAAGCCGCGTCACCTCCTGGAGCATATGCTTCTGGCGCATGTGGCTGGCGGGGATTCTGGCCTCATGCAACTGCTTGATGACTATGCGGAACGCCTCCTCCGGGCTGGACGAGGCCGTCTCCCATCCCCGCATCGAAGCCTCCGCGAACGCGCAGGCCGTGGCGCTGTCCTTGGCCACCAGCGCTTCGCCGGAATAAAGCCCGTCTTCAGGGAGGCGTATGCCGTGTTCGTCAAAAGCGAACACTGTCAGCTCTCCCGGACGCAGACCCGCGGCATGGAGGGAATACATCTCGTCGTATCTGCGGGCGGACGCCACCGCCACCGCTCCGCGCAGGAACGAGTTGACGCTGTGCGGCTGGGGCACGAAAGTCACGCTGCTGTCGTATTTTTTGAAAAAAGCCCTTGGCTGGGCCTGCATGTCCTCGAAAATGGCGACGCGCTTGCCCTCCACGTCGCTGGGCTTGTTTATGCCGTCCAATTTTCGTCCGACCAGCACCAGCGAGCTCTTCGGGAATTCCTGGGCCAGAAGCACCGGGCGGACCTTTTCCTTGCCTTCGCGCATGAGCATGGCCTGCGAGAAAGTCAGCACAGCCGCATCGGCCTCCCCTTTCTGGAGGGCCTGTCCGGCCTTCTGGGGCGAAGGGTAGTTCAGGAATTCGATCTCAAGCCCCCGGTCCGCGTAT
>CAYPTM010000301.1:0-3707 GCA_964413345.1 uncultured Elusimicrobiales bacterium | reverse complement strand
GCCCAGACCGCGCACCATGGTGCTGTAGAAGTGCATGTGGGCGTTGATGAAGCCGGGCATGACCACCTTGCCGGTGGCGTCGATGACCTTGCCGTACTTGCCCTTGAACTCGGAATTCTTGCCTATCTTCTTGATAAGCCCGCCCTCTATGAGGACGGCGTGGCCCGGCAGGACGCGGTTTTTGTCGCCCAGCGTGACCACGGTGCCGTTTTTGATGAGAATGGTATTTTTCATTTAACTCTCCTAGTCTTCCTTGAGGACAGACAGTTCCTGTTTGGTGCGCTCGCGCATGTACAGCGCGCCGCTGAAGCACTTCTGCGTGCAGATGGAGCAGCCTATGCAGCGCTCGGGGTCGGTCTGCGGAACAAGGTCCTTGTCCAGCTCTATGGCCAGATAGGGACAGCGGGTGCAGTTGCCGCAGTGCTGGCACAGCTCGGCCTTGACGGCCGATATCTTCTTGACCGGCGTAAGTTCCATGAAACCGGTCACGGGATTGGGCAGCGCCCGGCCCTTGAGCTCGGCCACGGACTTGATGCCGCGCTCCTTCATAAGGTAGCTGAGGCCGCTCTCGAGGTCCTCGATGACGCCGTAGCCGTACTTCATCGCGATGGTGCAGAACTGGACTGTGTGTACGCCGAGCGCGAGGAAATTGGCCGCCGACTTGTAGTCCATGGGGCCGCCGTTTCCGCTGACATGCACCCCGTGGCGCGCCACGTTGGCGAGAGTGAGGTTGCTGATGGGTATGACGCCTTCGCCGCTCATGCCGACCACTATGCCCTCTTCCCACGCCTTCTTGTCTCCCTTGCGGAAAGCAAGCGTCGGGAAGGTGTTGGCAAGGGTGATGCCGGCCTTCTTGTTGGGATACTTAGCGAAGACTTCCTTTATCGCCGCCACGACGGGATAGATGGAGGTGACTGCCGCGGTCAGCTTGAAGAGCTTCGGAATATTCGGGTCGCTGACTTCCATGACCCAGCCGATTATCTTGGCGGTAAGCTCCGGATCCTGGGAGACGATATCGCCCTTGGTTCCGTCGCCGCCCTGCGGGCAGGAGAGACTGTATTCAATGCCCATGACGCCGGCCTTTTCCAGCATCTTGGTGTTGGACTGCCAGCCCTTCTTGTCGGCTTCATCGTTGCCGCTGACGGGGCCGCCGGTGGAGGCCATGGTCAGGCGGTCGGGATATTCCTTCACCAGCTTGGCGATTTCCTTGCATACGCGGCTGAGAGGATGGCCCGACACGTTGTCACAGTTGGCGTAGGTATCCTGCGTGAAGGCGAACATGTACTGGGAGGGTATGTGTATGGAAACACCGTCGAAGGCGGTCTTCATAACGCCGCCTGCCCAGCCCGCCTCGTAGGCCTTCTTCATCTGCTCGTAGCCGTCTGAAGGAGGCGCGGCGGAGAGAATGAACGGGGAGATTATCTTGCGGCCGAAGAAGTCCGCTTCAAGGGAAACGGGCTTGAGATCGCGTCCGGCGAGTATCACGCGGCTCTTGACCTTCTTTTCCTCTTTCGGGGCCTTGCCGCCGGTCAGCAGGGCGTGCAGCTTCGCGCCGGCGTTCTTGCCGGAAGCGGCTGCCTCGACCACGGTGGTGGGGCCGTTGACCATGTCGCCCGCGAACACCACGTTCTTTATGGCCTCGGGCTTAACCGATGAGCGGGCGCCGATTGCGATTATGACCGCGTTGAAACCGGGGCGGAGCTGTTCGCTGCCCGGCACGTCCTTCATGTCGCGCGGGGAGAATTTCTTCCCGGCGGCGAGCTCGACCTTCATGGTCTTAAGGCAGCAAACCTTGCCGCCCTTGAGGCCGATTTCCGAAACCTTGGTGCGGCCGGTTATTTCCGCCCCGCAGGCCTGGAGGCCTTCGAATTCGTTGGCGGTAAGCGGCAGTTCGCCGAGCTTCTCAAGGGTGAACATCTCGACGCGGGCGGCTCCTGCCGCGAGGGCAGTTTCCGCGCAGTCGGCGGCGACGGCGCCTCCGCCTATGACAGCCACGCTCTTTCCGTCAAGCCGGTATTTCTTCGGGGAGGCAAGGTAGTCCATCCACGAGATGGCGGCCTCTTCGCCGGGAATATTGAGTTTGAACGCGGCGTCCTGGCCGGAAGCGACGATTACGCCGTCAAAGGACTTGGCGAGCTTCGAGGTTTCAGGAGCCTTCTCGTTTTTCAGCGTTATGTCGCCGAGCGAAAGGAGGAATTTAACGTCGGATGAAAGGACCTTGGGGTCGAGGCGGAAAGAGGGAATCAGGGCTCCGGCTCCGCAGGTCTTCTTATCCTCGAAAACCGAGACCTTGTAGCCAAGCTGGCCTAGAACCGCCGCCGCGCCGAGTCCGGCGGGGCCCGCGCCCACAACAGCTATCTTCTTGCCATTGGGCTTGGCCTTTGCGAACTTGGGCATCACGCCCAGTTCCTTGGCTTTCTGTATAACAGTAGCCTGCACTGCGGGGATGTTGACCGCCTTGTCGAAAGTCTTGTGGACGCAGGCGCTCATGCAGTGCTTGTCCGGGCAAACCGCGCCGCAGACTCCGCCCAACGGATTATGTCCCATAATGAGAGCGGCGGCCCTCTCGAAATCCTGTTTTTCGCCGACCTTCACGGCCATGATGAAGTCAGCCGGGGAGCAGTCGGCCGGGCAGGCCTCCTTGCAGGGTTTTTCGGCGCAATATTCGCACTTCGACACTTCTTCGCGGAGCTGGGCGTCCGTCAGGAACACCGCCCCTTCCTTCTTGGTAATGGCACTCATGCACACCCTCCAGTTTTATGGTCTTCCAGAAAATCGTTTCTTCCCGGACCGGCCGGGAAAAATGCGCCGCGGCTTGAAGGCCGCGGCGCGCCGTTACGGCTTATATCAGTCCGGTCATCTTGTTGAAGTCGGTGATAAGCTTGTCCAGCTCGTCCGCCTGGTCAAGCGTCTCGTCCCAGAATTCCGGGCTCCACAGCTGGCGCAGCTCGTCCGAAGTGCGGCCCTGCTGTTCCACCCAGGTGAAGTACTTGAGATTGTGAAGGGACTTCTTGTCGTAATAGGAAAGCTCCTTCACATAGTCAATGCCCACGCCGTGGAGATAGCGCTCCATGTCCACGATTGCGGTAGACTCGCCGTAGGAACCACGCTCGGCCTCGAGTTCGGAAAGGCGGCTGCGGTACATTTCCACGGAGTCCGTGAATATGGTGAAAACCACGTCGTTTTCGTCCAGCTCGTAGTACTTGGCCATCTTGATGGCGGAGAGCATATTGGAAATGCCGGATATGCCGAGCAGCGGCAGTTTCTCTATGGTTTCCTGCGGCACGCCGTATTTCTTGAGGAGCTTCTGTCCCGCGGGCTCGTTGAAAAGGCGGAGCAGGCGCATGCAGTACTCGTCGTCAATGGCCACCACCATGTCAGTGTTGCGGACATTGTGGACCCAGGGAACGTGCTTGTCGCCGATACCCTCGATGCGGTGCTCGCCGAAGCCGTTGAGCAGCAGCGTGGGGCACTGCAGCGCTTCGGAAGCGCCCATCCTGAGGAGCGGATGTTTCTTACGGAGATAATCGCCAGCGCCGATGGTGCCGGCGGAGCCGGTGGCGGAGACATAAGCCGCCAGCCGCCCCTTGGGCCCCTTCACGGCCTCAAAAACTTCCTCCATCGCGGGGCCGGTCGTGTTGTAGTGCCAGAGGGGATTGCCGAACTCCTCGAACTGGTTGAAGATCACGCAGTCCTTGCGGTTCTTC
>CAYPTM010000300.1:0-3721 GCA_964413345.1 uncultured Elusimicrobiales bacterium | reverse complement strand
CTGACGCAGGGTGTGTTCTACCGTTTTGGCGGCTCGCTCAGAATCCCGGTTTTCGCGCTGCTCACTCCCGAACAGGAGCTTGAGGGCCTGCGCGACTGGACCCCCGGCCTTTCCAGGCTTCAGACCATCGCGATGATACGCCTTAAGGAAGCCGACAGGCTTCTCATGCGCGAATACGCCCGCACCGCCGGACAGGTGGAGACGGTGGTTCAGGAACTGGTAAACCACGTCCGCGACGAGGACATGGCCGCAGGCCGCACGCTTACGGACGTCAGCGGGAACCTGGTGCGTGTTGACCAGCGTCTTCTTCGCCCCGATGCGCATACCATACAGCTTGTAAACATGGTCAAGCGGCCCGTCTACGATTACACCTATTCCGGAAAGCAGTTCGCCTACAACGGCGGTTCAGTCGTGAACAGGCTGGATTCCCTCCAGGCGCGCGTGGAGTTCAACAAGGACCTGCCCGTCAACATAACTGAATGGTCCGGCTTCTTCCAGTCCGATTCCGTGCGGGCCGACCGCGCCACCGTGGTTGCCGCGAACCAGACGGACCCTTCCAATATTTACTCCATCGGCTTCATAGCCGTTAACCAGCAGGCGTCCAATCCTTCCGCCTCCAACAAGCTGGACGATGAAGGCAGGATTTACTTCGGGACGGTGGACATAAACGGCTACAACGCGCTGGCTGACGGGAAGGGGCTGACGCTGCTGGCTTCCGGCGGGGTTTTCAATCCTTCCGGCGTGCAGATAGCCGGCCTGGCCTGGGCGCAGAAGGATTCCTCCCGCAGTCTTATAACCGGTTCCGGGGACCCTGTCCTCAGTTATTACTCCGCGATGCCCTACTGCGTCGGCGGCGACTGCACGCAGTCGCAGAACCGGATATGGTTCGCGCAGGAAAATTATGTCATCGGCAACGGCGGCAACGTGCGCGCCAAGGACGACATAACGAACAACAGCGGCGACGTGATGTCCATTTTCAAGGATAACGCGGGACAGGCCGTCTTCTACGTTAAAAACAGCCAGTCCGGCACGGGCATAGGGCAGGTTTCGTCAGTCGACACGAACCTTGCCATGGGCATAAGGGCCAACGGTTCCATAGCCTATCTCAACCCGGCCCACACAAACGCCGACGTAGTGATGATACCCGACATAGGCGTTTCCATGATAGCTAACATTCTCCCGATGCTGGACAAGATAGCCAAGTGACGACACTGCCGATACCCATGCCCCGACGTCTGCTCTCCGGCCTGTGCGCCGCGGCGCTGCTGGCGCTCTGCGCGACCAGGTCTTTCGCCGGCATAGACTGGCAGGGGCAGGGCGCGTCCATCGTAAGCAAGATACTTGCCAACCCCGGAGCCTTCTTCTTCGAGTTCCAGCAGGACATGGAAGCCACCAATCCGCTGCCTCCCGGAAAATTTTCCAGCATCAACATCGGCCTGTTCCCCACGCTGCTCCCGCTTGGTTACCTTAACGGCTCGGCCCATTACCGCCTGCATCCGGAAGGGCGGCTGGCCCCCGGCATCCCGCAGCTGGAAGTTATGGGCGGCTACTGGAGCATGGCCTGGGCCAAGGTCGCCGCGGACCAGAGCAAGGACATAGACAACGCCAGCTTCAACGGTTATTACTACGGCTTAATGGCCACCTCCTCGGTTTCCCCCAAGGTCCGCCTCTTCTGGGGCTACAAGCATTCCCAGCTCAAGGCGAAACTGGACCTTAACAAGACAAAGGACGTCCTGGGCGTCAAAGTCAACAGCTTCAGCACCGGCTTCGCGGACGATTTCTTCATCGCCGGCATTGAACATCCCATTTCGCTTAACGACCGCTGGACCATGCAGCTCAACTACGGCGTGTCCCAGAAAGTGGTGGCCGCGAAGGTGGCCTGGAGCGGCAAGTATTTCGACCTCGGCGTGAACGTATATCCGGAAGGCGTGCTGGTAATACATCCGGTCTGGAATTTCCATGCGGCATTCTAATTCAAGGCGTATCCCATTTATCCTCTCCGTCTGCGCGGCCCTGCTGGCCTGCGCGCCGGCGGCGCGGGCGGCCGCGCCGGAAGACTCCAAGATTTTCACCCCTTACTTCAACATGAACCTGTCGGAAGGGTGGTATCTGCCATCCAAGGGCGATATGTTCTCCGGCGGCAACATGGACACTCAGGTAGGCCTGCTGAGCAAGATAAACGAGAGGAACAACGTTTTCGCGCTCTACAGTTTCCGCTATCAGGGCCCTTCTTTCCAGCCGCAGGACTCTACGCAGTTCCAGTCTCGCCAGATAAACCACCTTTTCTCACTCGAATACCGGTGGCTCAGTTTGTCGGAACTGTGGCGCATACGCCCGGGCGGCTCCTATGCTAAAAACTTCTCCCGCACCGGTGGAAACGAGGACTGGAGTACCGGCCTCTACAACATGAAGTCGGTTGGCGGACAACTGGCCGTGGACTATTTGTTCACCATGAAAGGGCGGGACGGTTCCCTGACCGCGCAGTATCTTTACCGCAGCGTCAAATTTCCCAATTACACAGACCTCCTCCAGGAATTCCAGGGGGCCACTTCCACCAGCGAAATAGCTGAAGGCCTGTACGACCAGGGCGTGAACCAGTACTCCCTGCGCGCCAACTGGAACCGCATGACTTTCGGCCTGACCTATTCCCTTATGGGTTATACCAACCAGACCATCGTGGAAAATACCGGTCTGTACGGCTCCACCAAGCAGAAGGACAAATGCTTCACCGTGGACGTCGGCGCGCACCGCCGCTGGGGCCTGATGGAATTCTACCCGGTGCTGTCCGCTTCCATGTACCGCTCCAACCAGGGCTATCTGCGCTATAAATACTTCGGCGCCACGCCCAGCCTGGGTGACCTGAGCAATCCTTCCGGCGACGTCACTTATATCGGCGACAACTACAGCTACAACCAGTACGATCTCAACGTGCCGGTGGAGTTCAATTTCAGCGCCATTTCCAAGTGGTCAATGAGCGGCGGCGCTTGGCTTACCCGCCGCAATTATACCGCCCGTCCGCCGCGCGACGCCAACAACAATTACATGGGCGGCACGCAGAACAATACCCTTGTCCGCCTCTACGCCGGTTTCCGCAAGCACATGAACGATGTGGCCGATTTCCGCATCACCTACATGTTCACCGTGGCAAGCTCGAACAACAAGTTCGAGTACTACATGCCGTACAACTACATAGGCAACAGCGTAAACTTCTCTTACAATCTGGCTTTCTAAACCTGTACTGCAGGGGGGAGCAATGGGCTATTTCGACGGAATCGTGGACGGGAGCTTCAAGCTCGGTGTCGACGGCAGGCATATTTATTTTCCGTTCGGCGTTTGTGGCCGGGGTTACGTAATGGACGAGGAGCGCTACAGGCGCGTCCGCCGTGCCGCTATAAGCCGCATTGCCGCGTTTCTACTTCTCTGTCCGCTTGCGGCGCTTTATTCCGTTTGGGGAATCTGGCCTCTGTCCGGAGTGTTCCTGATATGGGACCACTTTTCGCGCAAGGCCGCGATAAAGGGCTGTCCTGTCTCGGAGGAAACGCTTTCCCGGGAAGAGGTCTTCCGTAATTCCAGCGCGTCTTACGGCCGTGTCTGGATATGGTCCATGCTTGTCGGCAGCGCGTTGTTTGTGCTTGCCAGTCTGTTCATTCTTGTCCGCACGGACAAGGTGGTGACCGGGTTGTCGGGCCTCGCCTTTTTCGGTTTTTGTCTTTTCATCGGC
>CAYPTM010000299.1:0-3725 GCA_964413345.1 uncultured Elusimicrobiales bacterium | reverse complement strand
CCCCTCCGAAAATCCCCACGCGCTGGCGGATGCGGTCATCCGCATGATAAAGGACGAGGCCGCCCGCAGGGAAATGTCGGCCGCGGCGCTGCGGCGCGTACGGGAAAACTTCACCATTCCGGCCGTTTCCTCCCGCCTTCTGGACTGCTACGGCGAGGTCTGCGGCTGCAAATGAAATCCGTTCCGGTGCTGATGTACCACCATGTCGCGCCCGGAAGGGAAGTCACGCCGGGCGGGTTTTCGGCGCAGATGCGCTGGCTGGCGGACAAAGGCTACCGTACCCTTTCTCTTGCCGAGTTCGCCGGTTTTCTGAATGGAAGCGTTAATGTCCCGCGAAAGTCCGTACTGATAACATTCGACGACGGCTACGCCGACAATTATATCTGCGCCTATCCGGCGCTCAGGGAGCACGGCTTCCGGGCCACCGTTTTCCTGACCACTTCCCGCCTGACGGAAGGGCCGGTCCGTCCTACCCTGGTGGAAGGAGCGTCCGCGCCGGACACTTTCGCGGACGAGCGCGGCCCCGCCGGTTTCCTTACCTGGGCGGAGGCCGCAAAGATGTCCGCCGACGGCGTTTTTGAGCTCGGCTCCCACACCCACACGCACAAGAATTTCGACAAGGCCGCCTCCTATGCCGATATGGCCGGGGAGCTGCGGCTTTCATGCGGACTCATAAGTGAAAAGACCGGGGCTTCTCCGGTATCTGTCGCCTGGCCTTGGGGCGAATACGAGGAGTCCTGGCTTCCGCTGGCCGCGGCCGCGGGCTGCCGTCTGGCGTTTACCACGGTCAGCGGCCCCAACTGCCCAGGGGATGACCCGCTGCGTATCAGGCGGTTCAAGGTAATGAAGGATGATACAGCCTGGTTCGCTTCCAGGATAAGGCTTTATGAACGTCCCGTTCTTTCCAAACTTTACGGGTCGGCCCGGGGGCTCGACGCCAGAATAGCGCGCGCCATATTCGGACAGACTCCTTTCTGGAGGAAAAAATGACATTTGCCGCCATTCTCCTTTCCCTTCTGCTGCCGTCGGCTTTCTGCCAGGAGACTTCGCAGGACGAAGCCGCCGTTCCTGTCCACGTCTATAAAGGACACTCCAAGGCCGTAGAGGCCTTGGATTTTTCTGTGGACGGGAAGACCCTGCTCACCGGCAGCCGCGACGGCTCCGTCCGTTTCTGGAGTATCTCTTCCGGCAAGGAAAGCGGTCGGCCCATACTGGCCGGCGACGCCTGGATAAACCGCGCGCTGTTTTCCCCCGACGGGCAGGGCGTCGTCACCGCCGATGACGACGGCTCCGTGAAAATATGGAGGCTTTCAGATCTTAAGCTGACAAAGACGCTCAAGCGCCATCCCAAAAGCGTCCACGCCGTAGCCTTTTCTCACGACGGTTCGCTCCTGGCCGTGGGAGGCGGAGGCCGCATCAACGTCTGGTCCATGCCGGCCGGGGACTTTCAGAGCGGCTTCGACGTGGAAGGCGGGGACATAACGGCGCTTGAATTCTCACCGGACGGCAGGCAGATAGCCGTGGGCGGCGCCGGTAACAGCGTGCGTGTTTACAGGGCGGACGGTTCCTCCTATGTCTCTCTGGACGGACACAAAGGCTCGGTTTACACGCTGGCATGGTCCCCTTCAGGCAGGAATATCGTCAGCGGCGGGTGGGACAAGACCGCCCTTGTGTGGGATGTGAGCAGGAAAAAGCCCGTTCTCAGTCTCCCCCACGGCGGCACCGTGGCGTCGGTGGCATATTCCCCGGACGGGAAGATGATAGCCACCGCCTGCTACGACCGGCTGGTGCGCATCTGGCGCTCTTCGGACGGCGGCATTGTGAAGGCTCTCTCCGGACATGAGGATGCTGTCCGTGCCGTAACCTATTCCCCCTCCGGCAAATATATGGCCTCAGCCGGGGAGGATGGTGTTGCCTTTCTCTGGCTTGGCCGCATGGACCGGGTCTATTCCCGCTTTGACGGCACTCCCCTGACCAATTCCAGGGGCAAGAGCATCCTGGAGGTGGCTTCTTCGTATCCGCTTACGGTGTTGAAGGAGACTCCTTACATGCTTTATGTCCAGACGCCGGAGAAAAAACGGGGATGGGCCCGCCGCATGGACGTCACCTATGTGCGTCCCGATCGCTGGCGTCCCTTCATCCGTATCATGAAACAGGAGTTCAGCGATCCCAGGCTCCGCATACTCGGCATAGCCTATGACGACGAGCAGGTCCGTTCCGTTTCCTTCGCCGGAATCAATTGCCCCCGCCTTCCGTACCGCATAGAGCACGGCGGTTTCGGCGACGCCTATCCTTTCGAGGTGAATATCGACATCATAAGCGGCATGAACTCCATACTTGAGGTGGAGGACACCGTCGGCCGCCACACCAACTACATAATTGACCCCAAGGCCAATCCCGTGGTGTTCACGCCCAAGTATTCCTATGTGGAAGTCCTGCGCTTCATACCCGTGTACGCCGCGCCGGATGAAAGCAGTTCCTCTCTTTCCTTTGTGAAGCCGGGAACCCGCCTTCTTGCCGTGGGCGCCAGCGGGGACTGGCTTTATATCGACGGGCAGGGATGGATAGACGGCAACATGACCGAAATGATAGAGGACTGACTCGCCGGGTTCGGCATGCTCTTGCCCCGCGCGCAGCCGTTTTCCCGCTCTGTTATTTCCGCGCCCTCTGTAGTAAAATGTGTTTGGGAGGCGGCCCTCCGCCCCCGAGGATAACATATCAAATGAAAATACTTTGCCTTAACTGCGGCAGTTCTTCAATGAAATACCGGCTTTATGACTGGACCAAGCGCGAAACCCTTGCCACCGGTCTCGTGGAGCGCGTTACCGTCGGCGGCTCCTTTATCGTTCACGAAGTGCCAGGACGCGAGAAGCTTACCCTTGAGCGCGAGTGCCCCGACCATAAGACGGCCATCAAGCTCGTCATGGACACGCTGGTCAACAAGGAATACGGGGTTATAGACAACGTAGGCGTCATCTCCGCCGTGGGCCACCGCGTCGTGCATGGAGGCGAAAAGTTCGCCAAGTCCGTCATCATAAACGACGAAGTGCTCGATACGTTCCGCAAGATTTCCGACCTTGCCCCCCTCCATAACCCGCCCAACATCATGGGCATAGAGGCGGCCAAGGAACTGATGCCCAATATCCCCCATATGGCGATAATGGACACGGCCTGGCACCAGACCATGCCCGCCCCGTCCTACATCTACGCACTGCCCTACAAGTGGTATGAAAAGTACGGCGTGCGCCGCTACGGTTTCCACGGAACCTCTTTCCTTTACACCGCCAAGCGCGCCAGCGTCCTTCTAAAAAAGGACCCCTTTAAGTGCAACCTGGTCATAGCCCACATTGGCAACGGCGCGTCCATCAACGCGGTCAAGAATGGCGTGTCTTTCGACACCAGCATGGGCATGACCCCGCAGGAAGGCCTCGTGATGGGCACCCGCGCGGGCGATCATGACGCCGCCATCGATTTCTTCATGATGAACAAGGAAAACCTTTCCGTCAAGGATATCGACAACGTCATCAACAAGAAGTCCGGCGTGTTCGGCATAACCGAAAAGTTCACCGACAGGCGCGACATCGAGGTCGCCGCCGAGCAGGGTGACGCCAGGGCCCAGCTTGCCATAGATGTGGAAGCCTACCGCATCAAGAAGTACATCGGCGCCTACGCCGCCGCCATCGGCGGCGTGGACGCGATAGTGTTCACCGCCGGCGTCGGAGAAA
>CAYPTM010000298.1:0-3729 GCA_964413345.1 uncultured Elusimicrobiales bacterium | reverse complement strand
ACGCCGCTTCCGTGGAGGGGCTTGTCGGCCCCGCGGACGGGCTGGAACTGATTCTTGACGACGCCATACAGTCGCCAATTCCGGCAAAAGCCGCCTTCTCCTCGCTGGAACTTACCGGAAAGAAAGCCGTCCTGCGCGGCGGGCAGGGGAAGATGACCTTCTCCGGCGGGGTTCTGTCCGTGTCGTTTGACGGCAAGGATTATCCGTGAACCTGCCGCTTCTGGTAAAATTTAACTTATTGAAACAATCCGTCTGGTTTCCGGAGGAATGAAAATGAGGAAATTGATGTTGGCGTGTTGCGCGCTGGTTTTGGCTTCAGCCGTCGGCGCCAAGGAAAGCGAAAAATTTGAGGCCGGTTTGTTTTTCCCGGCAGTTTCAGCCACCGTGTTCGGAGACTGGGGCAATTCAGCCGGCACTTCCATGGCCGCCGGCGGTTTTGGCTATTACACGTTCAGGGAGCGCATGGCTCTCGGCCTTGAGATGGCCTACGATTTCGGCCATCCGCTCAAGGGTACGAACATAGACATGACCATGTTCCGCCTTTCCCCGCTGTTTAAATACGGCGGCGAGACCACCATGTTCGGCAAGCCCGCTGTTTACTACACTGTGTTCGGACTGGGCTATTACCATTCGTCCGCGGAGGGGAGCACAAGCAACGACATCGGCTTCAGCATCGGCGAAGGCGTGGGCGTGGAGTTTTCCCCCTGCTGGCTGGCCGGCATGGAAGTGCGCTGGCATCATGTGTTTTCCGATCCTGCTTCCAATAATCTGGATTTCATGCCCAAGCTGTCCTATAAATTCTAGTCCGCTTCGCGCGGTTTATGGCCTGCCCCGGCAACGGGGCGGGCTTTCTTTTTCCAGCCGCATATTTATGTACAATTTATCAATCCACTGCTGTGTTCTGAGAGGTGCGGGTGAATCGGAAAGGGCTTGCCTTCAAACTTGCGTTTTTCATACTTGGCGGAACAGCCGTCGTTTTTGCCGCCGCTTTTTCCTATAACTACAGGCTGTCCCGGAAACAGGTGCTGGAACAGGTGGAAGGCCGCATGCAGGCTACGGCCGCCGCCGCTATCAACCGCATGGCCGGGGTTTTGGAAAACGTTCAGGCCGACCCTGTCTATCTCGCGAAGCGCATCGGTTCCGAACGCATGGACCGCCCCGCCCTTGAGCATGCCCTGAGGGAAATGCTCGCGGCCAATGGCGATATTTACGGCACCACCGCTTCCTTCGAGCCTTACGCCTTCTCCAAAAACATGCAGTATTTCGCCCCCTATGCCTTTCGCGGAGCTTCCCGCGTGGAGCTGGCTTCCCTTTATACGGCCTCTTACCGCTATTACGACTGGGACTGGTACAAGCTTCCGCGTGCCGCCGGGAAACCTTTGTGGAGCGAGCCCTACTTCGATGAAGGCGGCGGCAACGCGCTGATGTGCACCTATTCCGTGCCGGTTATGCGGGACGGTTCCTTTTCCGGAGTGGTCACGGCCGACATAACCCTTGAGCGCCTGCTCAGGATGGTTTCCTCCATATCAATGTACAGGACCGGCCGCGCGTTTCTTGTGTCGCGCAAGGGCGTCTTCATCACCCATCCGGACAAAAGCGTTGTCATGAAGAAGACCGTTTTTGACTACGCCGGAAACGATGCGGGGCTTCAGGAGCTGGCGCGCATGATGCTGGCGGGGCGTTCGGGTTTCTCCCGCGCGGAACTGCCGGACGGGCGGATGTGCCGCATATACACGGCACCCCTGGCGGAGACCGGCTGGTCCCTTGCCATCGCCGTTCCGGAGGACGAGCTTTTCTGCGAGGTGCGGGCCCTCAGCCGCAACATCCTTGTCATAGGCCTGGCCGGGTTCGGTTTGCTGGCGTGCGTGGTCTTCCTTGTCGTGGGGAAGGTTGTGCGGCCCGTGCATATGCTGGCCGAAAAAACCTCCGAAATAGCGCGCGGCAATCTGGACGTTTCCGTGCCGCTGGTGGACACCGGCGACGAAGTGGGGGAGCTCTCCCGCTCCTTTGAGAACATGCGCTCGGCCCTTAAGGAGTACATAGCCAACCTTTCCCAGACCACCGCCGCCAAGGAGAGGCTGGAAAGCGAGCTGAAAATCGCGCACAGCATACAGATGAGCTCCCTGCCGAAAAAGTTCCCGCTGCTGATGCCGGGCCGTCCCTTCGAACTGGACGCCTGCCTTGAACCGGCGAAGGAGGTCGGGGGGGATTTCTACGATTTCTTCATGCTGGACCGGGACACGCTGTTCTTTTCCATAGGCGACGTTTCCGGCAAGGGCGTTCCGGCCGCGTTGTTCATGGCCGTAACCAAGACGCTGATAAAGGGTCTTGCCGCGCCGGGGCAGCCGCCTTCCGCCGTTCTTGAGAAGGTCAATTCCGAGTTGGCCAAGGACAACGACATGCTGATGTTCGTCACCGTCTTTTGCGCCGCGCTCAACCTGCGGACCGGAGAGATGCGCTATTCAAACGCAGGCCATCTGCCGCCGCTGCTGTTCGCGGGGGCGAACCCCGCGCTGGTGGAGCTGCCCAAGGGCTTTCCGCTCGGCATACAGGAAGGCGCGGTCTACTCCACCCGCACCCTTACCCTCGCCCCCGGCTCGTCCATACTGCTTTACACCGACGGCATTACCGAAAGCGCCGACATGGACGGCGCGCTGTTCGGGGATGACCGCCTCATGGCGCTTTCGGCTTCCCTGCGGGACTTGCCCCCTTCCGATATGATAAAGTCGGTATTCGGGGCTGCCAAGACTTTCGCCGGCGGCGCGCCCCAGGCCGACGACATGACAGCTCTTGCCCTGCGCTATAGGGGCCGGAGCGCCGGAGGGAAACAGTGAGCGGAGCCGATTTCAGCTTTTCAATGGCCAACCGCATGGCCGAACTGGACCGCCTCAACGCGGAGCTGGACTCGTTTTTCGAGCGGGAGGCTGTAGGGCCGGACACGGCCTTCACCATACGGCTGGCGGTGGAGGAGATTGTCACCAACCAGATAAAGTACGGCTTTCCGTCAGGCGGGGAACACCTTATAGCCCTTTCCCTGCGCATGGAGGACGGGCGGTGGGTGCTTGCGGTAGTGGACGATGGCGCGGAGTTCGACCCGCTCAAGGCGCCGGAGCCCGATCTTTCCGCCCCGATAGAGGGACGCCCCATCGGCGGGCTGGGACTGCATCTGGTCAGGACCATGACCGACCATGTGGCGTATGCCCGCGCCGGCGGTAAAAACGTTTTGACTGTGTATTTCAAGAAAGCCACGGAGGAAAAGAAATGAGCCTGCAAATTCGGACCACGGAAAGAAAACCCGGATATTTTGAACTGGGCCTGAGCGGCCGCCTTGACAGTTCCACCTATCAGGAACTGGACAACAAGCTTAACTACCTTTACAACAGCGCGGCCAAGGCCATAGTGCTTGATTTCAGCGCGCTGGAGTACATAAGCAGTATGGGCCTGCGCGTGGTCTTCAAGGCGGTGAAGGATATGAAGGCCTCCGGCGGCGTTTTCATGATGACCAACATGCAGCCGGCCATCAAGAAGGTGTTCGAGATAGCCAACGCCATAGCCGACGATTCCCTTTTCCTCAGCATCGAGGAGGCGGACAATTATTACCAGTCCATTCAGGATCAGGTGAAGAAAGGCTCCATTTCATGAGCCTGGCCCGTTCCCGCCCCTTATTGCTCGCTGCCGCTGTCCTGCTTGCCTGCGGTTTCGTCGTGGCCGAAGAGCCGGGCGGGGCGC
>CAYPTM010000297.1:0-3755 GCA_964413345.1 uncultured Elusimicrobiales bacterium | reverse complement strand
ATCGTCCCGGCCGAAAAGATGCTCTATGTTTTCGACCGAGCCTGTTATGAAATTATCCACGCCTACGACCTGATGGCCCCTGGCGAGCAGAAAATCGCAGATATGGCTGCCAAGGAACCCGGCCGCGCCGGTCACCAGCACGCGCATCGTCTATTTCCTTCCGACCGAGCGGTAAACGAAACCCAGGTCGCGCATCTTCACGGGGTCGTAAAAATTCCTTCCGTCCAGTATGATGGGGTGCTTCATCAGATCGGCGGCCTTTTTGAAATCCAGTTTCCCGAACTCGGCCCATTCGGTCACGAGGGCCAGGCAGTCCGCGTCCTTGAGCGCCTCGTAGGGCGTCTTGCACAGCTTGACGTCCTTCAGCAGACGGGCGGCGTGCGGCATGGCGACGGGGTCATAGGCCTTTATCTTCGCCCCGCGCTCCTGCAGGCCGCTGATGATGTCCACCGACGGCGCGAAGCGCATGTCGTCCGTATCCGGCTTGAAAGCCAGGCCCAGCACAGCGATGGTCTTGCCGCCGAGGTTCCACAGCTCCTCTTCGGCCTTGGCGACCATCCACAGCTTGGCCTCATCGTTAATTTCCTTGACCGCGCGCAGCAGGCTGAAATCGTATCCCTTCTGCTTGCTTATCCAGTAAAACGCTTCAAGGTCCTTGGGGAAGCAGAAGCCGCCGAAGCCTATGCCGGCGCGCAGGAAGCTTGCGCCAATGCGCTTGTCCATCCCCATGCCCTTTGCCACGTCCTCGACGTTGGCGCCCGTCTTTTCGCAAAGGCGCGCAACGGCGTTTATGAAGGAAATCTTCATCGCCAGGAAAGAATTGGAGGCGTGCTTGATAAGCTCGGAGCTTTTAACGTCGGTTATCAGTATCGTGGCCTTGAGCGGGCCGTACACGCCCTTCATGACCTCTGCGGCGCGCGGAGAGCCTGTGCCCACCACCACGCGGTCGGGCCGGAGGAAATCACCCACCGCGGAACCTTCGCGCAGAAATTCGGGGTTGGAGACTATATCGAACGCGACGCCGTTGCGGTTGTTTCGCTCCACGGTCTTGCGGACGCGCTCACCCGTTTCCACGGGCACAGTGGACTTCTCCACTATAACCGTGTATTCCTTCATGTTGACCGCCACTTCCGACGCGACGTCCTCTATGAACGAAAGGTCGGCTGAACCGTCCGAACGCGGAGGCGTGCCCACCGCTATGAAAACCACCTGCGCGGAACGCCCCTTGTGGCGCATCCCTTCCGCTATGGAATTGGAAAAACTGAGACGGCCCTTTTTGGCGTTCTCCTTGACGATTTTATCGAGGCCGGGCTCGTAAATGGGAATACGGCCCTTTTTCAGCATGGAAATCTTGGTTTTGTCGGAATCAACGCAGACCACGTTATGTCCAATCTCGGACAGGCAGGCGCCCGTAACCAGACCGACATAGCCGGTCCCCACTACGCAGATATTATATGCTTTCATGTTAATAATCATATTGTATTGGCGCACTGGTGTCAAACCCGCGCGGACCGGCAGTTTTAGACCTGGCGGCAACGCTGAACGCCGTCTGCATGCGGAAGAAGCCGCTCTCCCACAGATTGTATAATCTTCAAGACAGCCCGGAGCGCTTACACCTCCAGGACAGAGGGAAAAAGGGTATTCCCCAGGACCGCTACTACATCAGATCTGACGACATCCTCTATCCATCCGGCGTCATGCGGATTGCCTCGCACACAACCTGCGGAGCATTGTCCGGGTTTATATTGTTTCTGATAAGGCCGAAAAAGCATCCTCCTTTCGGAAAGCCACCCTTGCCGGTGTGATACTTTTGCCTCCCGCGCATAGTATTTAGGGAGGCGGGAATTTATGGACTTTGACGCTTTATACGCGGAATACTTTGACCGAATCTACGCTTACCTGTGCTGCAGGGTGGGTGCGGACGCGGAGGACGTGGCCGCGCAGGTTTTCCGCAAGGCCCTGGCCAAAACCGCGCAGTATGACAGCACGCGCGGCAACGTGTCGCAGTGGCTTTTCGGCATAGCGCGCAACGAGGCCAATTATCACCTGAGGATGGCCCTCCTGCGCCGGATGCTTCCGCTGGATATTTTGCACGACGCAATCCCCTCCCGCGAAAAACCGGCCTGCGAAGTTCTGGCGGACGAACAGGAAAAAAAGGAACTGCTTTCCGCGCTGGACACACTGTCTTCCCGGGAACGGGACATAGTGACGCTTAAATTCTATTCCATGCTGAACAACCGGGAAATAGCTGAAATATCCGGCCTCAGCGAAAGCAACGTAGGCACCATTCTTTACAGGGCGATGGGCAGGCTGAGACAGGCCCTGGCAGGAGGCGGTCATGAAACCGCATGAAGACGCAGAAAAACTGAAAAAAACTGCGGGAGAGACCGCGCCCTCCCCGGAGCTGCGCGGGGAAAACGAAAAAATCATGCTCCGCTTTCTGAAAGCGGACTTCGACCCGCGCGGGGAGGCCAGGGCAAGGGTCCTGTCCGCCGCAAAAGCAGGGCAGTCCCGCCATACGGCGCGCGCGCGTGGATGGCTTGCGGCGGCCTGCGCCTCCTGCCTGCTGCTTGTTCTGGGGGTATGGCACCACGGCCGGAACAAAATGCCCCTTGTCCCGCCGGACTGCTACTCCTATTACAATTTCCCCTCCACCGGGGATGAGGCCATGCTGCTGGCGGACGCCACACCGCCTGACTGGCTGGCGGAATACCAGTTCCCGTCGGTTTCCGGCGGGAAATGACAGGCGTGTGATACTTTTACGGCCAGCGCATAGTTATAGCATGGAGGCACTTATGAAAACCAAAAACGCAGTTCTGGCAGTCCTTTGCATTACCACGGCGCTTTGCGGGGCACCGGTCTTCGCCCAGCAGAAACAGCCGTCAGCCGGAGGAGCGCGCACCGGTATCAGCACCCTGATGCCGCAGATAGACACTCTGCAGAAGGAAACCCTGGAAGAGGAAGTGATGTACTGGGCATGGCGCATAACCACGGTGAAAGATGTTTCCTACGCCCAAATGGAAAGCAACGTCCAGAGATGGATTATGACAAAGGAAACCAAGGCCCTTTTTCTGGAAAAGCTTAAAAACGCCGTGGCCAGCGGAAAAAGCCGCCCTCTTACCGCGGAAGAACGGAAAAAATACGAGGAGAACAAGGCCAGGATACGGAACCTGCTGGCCCCTGGCAGAACGGACAAATCCCTTCAGGCCAGCCTGTCGGTGGACTACTGCATAGACCTGGAGTCGCGCTACTTCGCCCGCAGAATCAATGAGGGAGAGACCGGCATACTCCAGAACATGGAACGGTGGAACATGAAGGAAGACACGCGCAAGAGACTGGCCGCGGCCATAGAGGAAAAACGGAAAACCAAAAGCGCCCCGTTCACGCAGGAGGAAAACTACAAAATGGACGCCTGCATCGAAAAGCTCTCATCCAAATAAGCCTTAGTACTAACAGGGGCCGCCGACACACGGCGGCCCTTTCCATTTCCCGCGCAAAAGCATTATCTGGGTTCAACAGAACGACAATCAGGCCGGGCAACAAGCACGGCAGCCAGAATCAAAGCGCTTTTATTTCCGCGTCCGCCAAAAGAGCGGCAAGTTCGGAAAAAGAAACGCCGCTCCTCCACCCAAGCTCGTTTTTGATTTTTTGAGGATTCCCCACCAGATACTTCGGGTCGGTAGGCCGGAAGAACGAGCCGTCTATCCGCACAACGGTTTCCCCTGTAGACTTGTCCATGGCGTATTCCGCCGCTC
>CAYPTM010000296.1:0-3757 GCA_964413345.1 uncultured Elusimicrobiales bacterium | reverse complement strand
TTTCATAAACTCCTCCCTTGGCTTTTAAATACCTTAGTATATTTATACCACCTTTCCGGCGGCGCTCACAAGGTCCAAAGGTCCCAGTGGAACATGGGGCCGATGCCAGCGCGTCCGGTCTTTTGCTGGAGGGGCGATATATGGCAAAATGAAGGGAGTGATTACAGGGGGAGTATTTTTATGCGCTGTTTCGGTATTTCGGAAGTAAACCCGGAGATTCGTCCTCTGGTGCAGGAATTCATCCATAAATTCTGGCATGACGAGACCGTCGTGGTGCATTCCACAGTGTACAAGCCTCATGAGCTGGAGGGGCTCGTCGCGTTCGACTGTACCAGCGACAGAAAGCGCATAGTCGGCCTGCTTACCTATTCCCTGAAGGGCGACGGGCTGGAAATAGTGACGCTCAACAGCCTTATTCCGGGCTGGGGCCTGGGGAAGGCTCTTATCGAGGAAGTGCGCCGCAAGGCGGCCCAGCTTGGAGTGCGCCGCATATGGCTTGTCACCAACAATGACAACATAGACGCGCTTCGTTTCTTCCAGCGGCGCGGGTTCGAGATAACCGCCGTCTACCGCGACGCCGTGAACGCGGCGCGCAAACTCAAGCCTTCCATCCCGATCATCGGCCATTACGGCATACCGATGAAGGATGAACTGGAAATGGAGCTGCTGATAAAGCCGCAGTGATTCCGCCGGAGGAAAATCATGCCTGAAACCAAGCGGCGCAGAAAACTGCGCATCCTGATAGTTGAGGACAACCCCGTGTCCGGCCGCTCCATCTCCGCCTCCATGTCCGCGTTCCACTGGATGTCCGATATGGCAAAGTCGGGAGAAGAGGCAGTCAGGAAAGCTTTTTCCGCCCATTACGATGTGATTCTCATGGATCTTGAGCTGCCCGGCATAAACGGGATTGAGGCCACCCGGAAGATACGGGAACACGAAGCCGCCTCCGGGGACAAGCGGCAGATAATAATAGCTTTCACGGCCCACATCAACAAGCACAGCGCGATGAAATGCCTCGACGCGGGCATGGACGCCTACGCTCCCAAGGGCATATCCGCCGAGGCGCTGAAAGGCATAATCGTCCGCTGCGCCTCCTGGGCGGACTGATTCTACTCCCCCGTCCTTGCAACCGCCGCGCAAACCTCCTGTTTCTATCTGATGCGGCCTTGTCGTCCGCTCTTTCCCCCTCCAATTCAACTTCCAGGGCGCCGGCAATAAACACTTTCAGGATATCAACGTGAAACCTCACTGGAAAAAACGCGAACGCCGCCCCGCGGCCGGGACGCATGAAGCCCTTATCGAAGGCGCAATACAGCATCACGGACGCTTCGCTTTTCTTATTGCCGAAACTCCGGGAGCGAAGGATGCCTTCCTCCGCGGACGCGGGCTTGACCTTGCGATGGACGGGGACAGGGTGCTGGCGCGCGTGCGCCGCGAACGGGACGGGCGTTTCAGCGGGGAAATAGTCCGCGTGGTCAGGCATTCCGGGGCCCCGGTCGTGGGCGTGCTGCGAAAGGTGCGCGACATCTGGGCCGTTTTCCCGGAAAAAGGCGACGCTCCTCCCGCCGAGGTTGTTTCATTCGCCACGGGGCTCAAGCCGGAGGACGGCATGGTCTGCATGCTGGAAGTATCCCTCTGGCCCTCTCCATCCCGCGGCGCGGCCGGCAGGGTGACGGAAATACTCGGTGAGCCCGGCGGGGCCGGGGTGCGGCTGGCCGCCACGCTGCGGAGCCTGGGCATAAGGGCGGAATTCCCGCCGGAGGCCGTGGCGCAGGCGGAGGCATTCCCGCCGTCCCTGTCGCCGGACGCGTGGAGCGGACGGGAGGAGCTGTTCTCCCTGCCGGTGTTTACCATAGACGGCGCGGACGCCAAGGATTTCGATGACGCGGTGTCGCTTGAGCCGCTACCCGGGGGAGCCGTGCGGCTTGGGGTGCATATCGCCGATGTCGGACACTATGTGAAGACGGGCACCGCGCTGGACCGGGAAGCCTATTCCCGCGCAACCAGCGTCTATCTGCCTGGCAGGGTCATTCCCATGCTTCCCCCCGCGCTTTCCGACAACCTGTGCAGTCTTATGCCGGGCGTGCCGCGCCTGACGCTTTCAGCTTTCATGGATGTGGACCATTCCGGAACGGTGGTTAAACGGAGGCTTTGCCGCAGCGTTATACGCTCCTGCCGCCGTTTTACATACGAGGAGGCCCAGTCCCTGCTTGACGGTTCCGCCGTGCAGGGAGTGCCTCCCGCTGCAGCCGAGGCGCTGTCCAGAATGGGTTCCCTGGCGGAGACGCTATACAAGCGCAGGATAAAGCGCGGCGCGCTGGATTTCAGTCTGCCGGAGTATTGTGTCGAGACCGACCGCGAGGGGCGTCCTCTCCGCGTAACTTTGCGTCCAAGGCTGCAAAGCCACCGCCTGATAGAGGAATTCATGCTTCTGGCCAACGAGGCCGTCGCCACCGAACTGATGGCGGCCAAAATTCCCTTCCTCCACCGGCGGCATGACGAACCGGATGAACTCAAGCTGGAGGCGCTGGCGGAAACCCTGGGAGAGATGGGCATACCGGCCGGGAACCTGCTGGGCGCGCATCCGCAAAAAGCCCTGCAAAAGATTCTGGACGCGGCGGAGAAGCATCCACTCGCTTCCCTTATCAATTCCCTTCTTGTCCGCAGCATGCGGCAGGCTGTCTATTCCCCGGTTTCTTCGGGCCATTTCGGCATTGCCGCTCGGGCGTACACGCATTTCACTTCCCCCATACGCCGTTATCCCGACCTCATCACCCACCGCGCAGTGGCCGCCCTGCTGGACGGCGGACGGAAACGGGCGGAGCAGGGCCATCCCCTCGCGGCGGCCGGGGCCCACTGCTCCGAGCGGGAGCGCGCCGCGGCCGAGGCGGAGCATAAGGCCGTCGACCTGCTGCGCGCCCAGCTTTTCAGCGGCATGGTCGGCCAGGATTTCGACGGCATGGTGACCTCTTCCATCGACAGCGGCTGTTTCGTGACGCTTGGCGATACGGGGGCCGAAGGCTTTCTGCGCGGGGTGTTTCTCAAGCCCGGCACCAGGCTCAAGGTGAAAATTTGCGCCGTGGACAGCGCGGAAGGTAAAATAGACCTTTCGAGCGTTTCCGCCGCTCCTCCCGAAAACGTATGGCGCGTCAGGCAATGGAAGAGGGGCAGGCGGTAATACTGCCTTCTTTTCCGATTTGTCTTTCTGCGCTCCCCATGCTTATGGGGAGCGCTATTTTTGCCCCATATCTCTGATACTTTAGGTTTACGGCTGATAGACAGAGGAATATGATTCTGCTAAGCTTAATGGAGTAGTAAAGCTAGTACATCTTGAACGGAGTTAAAATGTCAAACAAAACAAAGTCGAAGCATCTTGCGATGGCGGTCGCCGCGTTCTGCTGTGTGTCTTTTTCCGGCATGGCGTGGTCCGCTCCGCAGAAGCAGAAAAAGGAGGCCACCCTGGGGGAAAAGCTTCTCGCTTTCTCCGAAGGGGCCGCCGGCATATACATCAACGGAAAGTGGGGTTTCGTTGACGCCGCGGGGAAACTGCTGATAGAACCTATCTTCAGCGCCGTAAAGAGTTTCCACGACGGTTTCGCGCCCGTCAAGCTGGCCAACAAGTGGGGGTTGGTGGACAAGAACGGGCGCTACGCGGTTACGCCGGGATTCACCGAAGGCATGGGCGAGTATTCGGAAGGCATGGTCGCAATCCGGCAGAACGGCATGTGGGGTTATATAAACGGCAAGGGCGTTATGA
>CAYPTM010000295.1:0-3766 GCA_964413345.1 uncultured Elusimicrobiales bacterium | reverse complement strand
GGGTGCCAAATCCTCGACCTTCACGTGGCCCGTTTCCAGCGCGTTATAGAGCTTTTGCAGCCGTTTGTGGACATCGGCGATTTGGAGGTCTTTTTCCTCCAGCCGGGTCCGCAAGCCGCCTTTTGAGGCCAACAGCTCCTCGTTTATATCGCGCACCAGCTTGCCCAGATTCTCTTTGGTTACGACCCGCTCGCGGATTTTGGCGATTACCGCGTCCTCCAGCTTTTTGCGCGGGATAAAGCCGCAGTCGCAGACGGATTTGCCGCGTTTAAGGTAATTCTGGCAGGCGTAGTAGAAGAACTTCTGCGACTTGGCTGCGCTGCCGATTAGCTTTGCGCCGCACTTGCCGCAATAGACTATCCCGGACAAGAGATATTCGCTGGTTACCTCGCGCGGATGCATGATTTGCGGAGCCCGTGATTTCATAAGAGCCACCACCTTGTTAAAAGTTTCCTTATCTATAATCGCCGGATGCGCGTTTTCAACACGAATCAGCTTGTCCTCCGGCTTTTTGCGGCGGACTTCCTCGTGCTTGGCGTAGCGGTTGAACACCACCGCGCCGGTATAGGTCTCGTTGGTAAGCATGTAGTGGATTACCGTCTTGCTCCACGGGAAACCAGCCCGCGTTTTGACGCCTTCCGCATTCAGAGCCTTGGTTATTTCCTTGGTGCCTAAGCCTTTTACGGACATTTCAAACATCCGGCGCACGACGGACGCCTCCGCCGGTTCGATGTCCAGCTTAACCTTCTCGTTGCCGTTGACCATAACTTTGAGGCGTTTGTAGCCGTAAGGCGTGTGGCCTCCGTTGCAAAACCCGCGCGAGGCGTTCTCGCGCATGCCGCGAATAGTGTCGCTTGAAAGGTTGAGCGAGTAAAATTCGTCCACCGCCTCCAGCATGGCCTCCATGAGGTGGCCTGACGGCGTATCGTCTATCGGCTCGTTAATGGAAACAACATCAACGCCGTGCTTGCGGAGTAGCTTTTTGTAGAGGATTGAGTCTTCGCGGTTACGGGCAAATCTTGAAAATTTCCAGACCAGTATGGTGTCAAAGGTGCAGATTTTCTGCTTTGCGGCGTAAATCATTTCCTGAAATTTGGGCCGGTCAGCGGAGCGCGCGGATTCTGCCTCGTCAATAAACTCGGTGACGACGCTGCCGCCTTTTTTGAGCGCGTATTCTCGTAATGCTTTCAATTGGGCCGGGATGGACAGGTCCTTGTCCGCCTGACCTTGCGAGGACACCCTCGCGTATAACGCCGCCTTCATAATGCCTCCGCTAGCTATTTCGCCGCCTTAAAGTATGCGATTACCAAATCGCTTGTCAGCTTCTCGCGCCCGCCGATATGCCAGTCCGTGTTGGCTTTGGGCTCGGCTTCCGACTTGTAGTCGTAAATCGTGAACACCAGCCCGTTTATGCGCCCGACCCATTCGGCTTTGATTTTTCCGTCTTCTGATTCGCCGCATTGCGGTTTGCCGAAGACGCGCACCAAGTCTTTGTATGTCGTGCCTTCGGGCATATAGCCGCTGAGGCTTGCGCCCGGAGGGAAGCTGCCGCCCATCCGCACTTCCAAATCCAGCGTGATTTTGGTTTTCATAATGAATACTCCGAGTGTTTGACTTCGCCGGTTTCGGCGTCCCGTATCGTGAAATAGCGCATATTGCTTGGCTTGAGGCCGTTTACGAATTGCTCTTCTATCGTGATGCTCCATTTGGCCTTGGGCAGGGCTTTGCGGACCGCCGCCAGCTTCTTGAGGGCAAGCGGAATATAGTCCTCGGTCTTGCCGGTTACCGCCACGTCCTCGATATACATCTCAGAGCCGTCCTGCTTGAGGCTTAGATACCGCGACTTCAGCATTTTGCCGTTCATAAGCCCTCCCCGATGCGGGCGACCTTGCGCCCGCGATATCCGATTTCAAACCGTATCCGGCTGTTGGCGTTTTTGACTTCGGGACGGCGGGCCTGCGCCTCCGCAAAACCCTGCGCTTCGCCTATCGCGTCAAACGCGCCTATTACTTTCCGCACCGTACTGCGGTGCTTGGTTCCCGCAAGGGCGGTTGATACCGCCGTCACGTAATACTTCGCTTTTCCCGTCTTAGCCGCTATCGTTTTCATAACCGCCTCCTTCTTAGCCTCAGGTGAACCTTACAGCTACTTCGGCCTGAAATCAAGGCCTTTCCGGAGGCTATTTTACCGTCTGAAAAACAGGCCTTGCCTTCATGCCGGAAACCCCTTATTTTCTGCCCGCCCGGCCCCATAAACCGGGCGGACTTTTTTTCATGAGTTGGCAACCTGCAGCAGCCAGTTATGCCCTAGCAGCTTGTTGAACGCCGAGATAACCGCGTCTATCGCCCAGCCGATGAGCATTCCTTCCACGCTCTCCGGCAGGAACGGGATGTCTACGAGCGCGTTGATGACGGCGACCGCCAGTTTCTTCTTGTCCGCGCTTGCGATGACCTCTTCCACGCCAAGGTTTTCCACCAGCGCGACCACTTCCGGTATCGCCTCAATCGCGGCCTTGAGGCCGCTCACGCCTTTTATCCTGTCCTTCACCGTGCCCAGATTGTCCAGCAGTTCCTGTGCCTTCTTTTCGTAGTCCATAACTCCTCCGTTTTTTGAATAGCGGCAAATCCCACATCCAGCTTATCCGCCATTTCGTGTCGCCGCTTTTGCCGACAACCAGCGACAAAATCCTCTCAAGCCAGCCGGGCATATACGCCATCCCGGAAGGCCAGCACCTCGCGCTTGCCGCCGGTGCTTGCGTGTATCCAGCGTTTGCCGCCGCGCCGCTCGTCTATAAGCTGCCCGAACGGAATGCCGGATTCATGCCATAGCCAGTTAAACACGTCGTCTATGCTCACGCCTTCCACATGGAAATCGGCGGCCTGCCCCAGCATGTGCTGGCTGTTCGCGCTGCCGCCGACCGCCGCGTTAAGCTCGAAGCACCGGAACCCGGAATGGATAATCACCGGCTTTCCGTAATGCGCCCGCACCGGCTCAAGGATTATCCGGCACAGGCCGGTAAGCTCGGCGGGATAGCAAAGCCCTTTCCGGCGGTTAAGCTCCTGAAATCCGGCGCGGTCAGTGCGCGTAAGCTCGAAGAACGTGAAAT
The DNA here is from genome assembly GCA_964413345.1 of uncultured Elusimicrobiales bacterium. GTDB lineage: Bacteria > Elusimicrobiota > Elusimicrobia > Elusimicrobiales > Elusimicrobiaceae > CAYPTM01. Next base: position 660 of record CAYPTM010000295.1, on the reverse strand, counting down.
GCTCCGTCAGTTTGAAGTCGTTCATTTGCCGCTCCATTTAAGCCCCAGTTGGAACAGCGCGTTGACCGCCAGCGTTATGCCGCCGACTATCCATGAAATCTTGGTTTTCACGGCGCGAAGCTCCTCGGCAAGCCCGACCTGCCCGTTGCCGTTGACCGTATGCTCCAGCTTGGCTATGCGGGCCTTGTCGGCCTCGTATGCCTGCAGATGCGCGTCCTGCTTGGTTTCCATCCGCGCAAGTCGCTCTATGATTTCGTCTATCTTGCCCATGTTAAGGTCCTCCTCCGCTTGTTTGTCCCTGCCATTGCCCGGCTTCCGTCCCCGTGGCCACGAACAACTCATACGGCGAATCGGACGACAGCGCCATGCACGGCAGCGTTTCGCACGCCAGCGTTTGTAATTCCGCGTGCGTCTTCGCGCCGTAAAACGCTGCTCCGCCGAATATTGCAATGCCGGAAACCGCCATAGTGGAAGCATTCACGCCGGAGGCGGTTGTTATCGTGTCCGCCGCGTAGACCGCGCCGGTGTTATCCACGGTGAACCGCGCGGTTCCGCTGCTGATAAAGTTGATGAATTGGCCGGTGAACGGGCCGTTCGCGCCCATCTCGGCGTGATAGACGTCGGACGATACCGCGTAAGGCGAGTATTGAATCGTGCTGT
>CAYPTM010000294.1:0-3798 GCA_964413345.1 uncultured Elusimicrobiales bacterium | reverse complement strand
GCGGGGGATTATGGCGCTCGCCATGGCCTTTTACATAGACTGGCGGCCCGCGGCACTGGCCGTTGCGGCCGGGGGCGCGGTCTGCGCCGCCGCATGGCCATTTGCCAAACGGAGCGGAAACAGCAGCGCGGCGGTAAACCGCGCCGCGCAGAACATGTTCGCAAGGTGCGGCAACCTGCTTGCCGGCATTTACGTCATCAAGGCCCTTGGCATGGAAAAGACGGTGACCCGGGTCTTCACCCGTTCCGCCGCGCTTTACGCAAGGGAACAGGCGCGCTTTCACGCGGAAGAACGCGCCGCCGCCCTGATTCCGCAATGGCTCGGCAGGGGAGCCACCGGCCTCATCGCCATATACTGCGGCTGGCTGGCGGTGAAGGGCATAATATCGCCGGGACAGTCCGCCGCCGCGGTGTTCTACATATCGCAGGCCGCGTCCCTGCCGCAGGCACTGGCCGACCTTCTGCAGCAGACGGCCGAGGACAGCCCGTCGCTTAAAGCCGCGGAGGAGGCAATGACGGACAGGGAAACGGTCCGCCCGGACAACAGAGCGGAAGTCCCTGTTTCCCTGCGCGCGGAAAACCTCTCTTTCTCATACGGGGACAAGCCCGTGTTTTCCGGCCTCGCATTCTCCACCGCCCCGGCCTTGCGCGTGAGGATTTCAGGCCCGTCCGGTTGCGGCAAGACAACTTTGATAAACCTGATATCCGGCGTAAGCAAGCCCGGCAGCGGCACACTGACCATAAACGGGAAAACCGCGGGGAGCGTATCAGGACTGGCGCTCTGTCCTCAAAACCCGGTTCTTTTCAGCCTGCCGGTCAGGCAGAACATAGCGATGGGCTCAGAGGATGGAACGGATGCGTCATTCCGCAAAGCCGCCGAAACCGCCGGGCTGAACGACGACCTGCTGGACAGGGAAAACGCGGACGGCCTTTCGCAGGGACAGAAGCAAAGGGTATCCCTGGCGCGGGCACTTGTTTCGGCTCCGTCGCTGCTGCTTCTGGACGAAAGCTTTTCCGGCCTGGAGCCGTCCGCCGAAGAGGAGATATTGCGGCGCCTGGGAAGCAACTATCCGCATACGGCAGTAGTATTCGTATCCCACCGCCCCTGCGCGGCGGCGCCTGCCGACGCGGAGATAGCGTTGTCCTGAACTCTTGCCAGACACCGCCCAATGGGGATATCATATTGAAAATGGAAAAATACTATCTTCCCGCCATACCAAAGAAACTGCTTCTCGCCATAGCCGCAAAAACCGGCACGCCGGTTTTCGTCTATTCCCGGGAGGAGATTGAAGCGCGCCTTGGCGCATACCGCACGGCTCTGTCCGGCGCGGACAGCCTGCTTTGCTACGCCATGAAGGCGAATTCCAACATGGCCATTTGCGACATAGTCAAAGACTCCGGGGCGGGCGCGGACGTAGTTTCCGGGGGGGAACTGGCGCGGGCGCTGGAATGCGGCTTCACGCCGGACAGGATAATTTTCTCCGGCGTCGGCAAGACAACCGCGGAGCACGAGGCGGCAATCAGGGCCGGGATACTGTTTTTGAACGTTGAATCGGTGGAAGAGGCGGTGGCGCTTGAAAAAACAGCCTCGCGCCTGAAAAAACCCTGCCGCATAGCGGTGCGCATAAACCCGGATATCGACCCCCATACCCACGAGTACATATCAACCGGCAAACGCGGCAAGAAATTCGGCGTAACGGTCAGGGAAGCCATGATAATTTACAAGATGGCGGCAAAAAGCCGCTATCTTAAGGCTGCGGGCATACACAGCCATCTGGGCTCCCAGATAAGAAGAATTACGGCTTTCGAGAAAAACGCCAGATTCCTGCTCTGGCTGAGGGAAGAGGCCGCCCGCCATGCCGGGGTCGACCTCAAGTATCTGGACATAGGCGGCGGCTGGTACTGCGCGGAAGGGGAAGTGCCGGCCTCTCCGGAACCGATGCTCGCCAAGGTCAGAAACATTTTGGCGGACTCGGGCGCGACCCTTATAGTGGAGCCGGGACGCTCGATAGTGGCCCCTTCCGGCATGCTGCTGTCATCGGTGCTGTACCGGAAGAAGAGCGGCGACAAGAATTTCGCCATAATAGACGCGGCGATGAACGACCTGCTCCGCCCCTCCCTTTACGGAGCAAGGCATCCGGTCGTCAACCTGTCGAACGGCAAAGGCCCCGCGGCGACAGTCAGCCTCGTGGGCCCTGTCTGCGAAAGCGGAGATTTCATGGGCGTGGACATGCGCATGGCCGTGCCGAGGCAGGGGGACGTGGTGGCGGTACTTTCTGCCGGGGCGTATGGAATGTCCATGTCCTCGCAGTACAATTCGCGGCCGCGCGCGGCCGAAGTGCTGGTAGGGAAAGGCGGGAAATGGAGTATCATAAGGGAAAGGGAGACGTACGAGGACCTTGTGCGGGGAGAAAGGCTCCCGAGGACTAAAAAATGAAATTTGCCGCGACAGCAGTACTGGCAGCCTCATTCGCCGTGGCGCAGGGGCAGGCGTCGGCCCAACAGCCGTCGCCCGCCGCCGCTCCGGCCGAAAAAACAGCCACGGACATATCGGCAATCGAAAAGTCGGCCATGGATAAAATGATAAAGGGCGACAGGGCCGGAGCTTTGGCCGAATTCGACGCCGCAATAGGGGATACCCATTCTGCGGAAGCATACGCCGCGCGCGGGCGCATGCATATGCGCCTGCATGATTACCGCGAAGCGGCCGGGGATTTCTCGGCGGCTTCGGCGAAAGACCCGGACAATGTGGAACTGCTTTACGCCAGGGCCATGGCGGAAATAAAAGCCGGACAGCCCCAGAAAGGCATTGACGCCATAACCAGGCTCCTCAAGATAGCACCCAGGTATCCGGACGCCCGCCTTATGCGCGGCGAGGCATGGCGCGCGCTGGGAAAGCACAAAAAAGCCGCCGCGGATTTCGACGAGGAAGTCGAGCTTTTCCGGGACAGGCCGCTGGCACGCCTCTCAAGAGGCTATTTCAATCTCTCCAGGGGAAACGGCGAGGCCGCGCTTGAGGATTTCATAGCGACCGACAGGCTGGCCCCGTCGCCCGAAGCCCGGATGGCCGGGATAATGGCGCTTGTCGAATCCGGCAAATGCGACGACGCGAAAGACCAGTTGGGCCCGCTGCTCGCGCCGGAACGCATGGACATGACGCAGCAGGAAGCCACGGCCACGGCCGCATACCTTATCAACTGCGGCAGGGAGCCGGAACGCGCGGTGGCGCTGCTCGGCAGAGTCTGCGTCAAAACACCGATTCCTCTGGCCGCGATGAAAAGCGGCGGGCTGCTGGCCCCTCTTTTCAAGGCGCTGGACAAGACGGCCTTTTCAGATCTGAACAAGGCCTGCCCGCAGGATGTAAAACCCCAGTAAAAACCGCTTGATGGACGCCCGCCGGGAAGCAGCGCTTCCGGCGGGCATTTTTCGCTCAGGCTAAAGGAAACCGCGGCAAACAGGGGAAACACCCGGTAAAAAGCGGAACAGAATGCCATTAAAGCGTCCCACTGGCGGCGTTTTTCAACGATTTAACAGCGGCAAAAAGCCTCCAAATCGTGATTTTCACGACGGAGCCCGTCGGATTTCACGTCGAGAAAAACAGGGCCTGACCAGCTTTACACCACCCAAACAGTCTAATATAATATAGGAAAGCACCAGTAGGTGCTAATGTCTGCAAACTAAAGAGAGAAAAAAAATGAAAGTTCTTGCTTACGCAGTCGTAGCAGTCTTCGCGGCCGTTGCCGCCAACGCGCAGGACAACAAGGCCGCCGTCACCACCCCGGCTGCCGCCCCCGCAGCT
>CAYPTM010000293.1:0-3824 GCA_964413345.1 uncultured Elusimicrobiales bacterium | reverse complement strand
GCTTTTTCTACGCGGGCGTCCTGCCCATGAGACTTGAAGGAAAGCACTGCGTGCTGCTGCAGAATGCGGCCTCGGCGGAAATGCCGAGGCTGAACACGCCTCCGGCGGACTGCGCCGAGGCCTCGCTTCTGGAAACAGTACTGCGCAGCAGGGAAGAGGCGGCGTAATGAACACATCCCACGGCAGGGAAGGGGTATTCCTGGTCAAGGCAGACGGCGGCAGCATGTGGCCGTTCATCCGGAGGGGGGACACGCTGGTCTGCCGCGAAGGCGTTACGCCTGCCGCAGGGGACCTGGCCCTTTACAGAAGGGAAGGCATTCTGGTCTGCCACCGCGTGGCCGGAGTCGAACACGGCAAAATGGCGGTTTTCCTGCTGCGGGGTGATTTTTCGGGCGGGGAGGAAAGAGTACCTTCCACCGAAATAAAGGGAGTCGTGCTGGAAGTCCTGCGGGGCACGCGGCGCTTCAGTCCCGGCGGGAGGAAAGCCCGGCTGCTGCTCGCGCTGCTGCCGGCGGCAAGGCCGGGGCTCCGTGGCGCGGCGGCCCTTTATATGGCGGGGAAAAAAGCCTCCGCCCGCCTATTGCGCAAAAAGGGTTATAACGGGTAATATATCCATATGAACGCAAATGACAGCGCGGTTCTGAAAAAGAACGGGGATATGGCGGTCCGGGTGATAGGGGAGGAAACCATTATCCTGCCGGTATACCGTTCGTCGGACGACATCAACTGTCTTTACACGCTCAATCCATCCGCGGCGCGCGTGTGGGAGCTTATCGACGGGAAGCGCACCGTAGGCGACATAAAGAAGCTCATCCTTGAGGAATTTGACGTGACCCCGTCCGGCCTGGACAGGGAAATGCACGGGCTTATAGCCGACTTTCACGAGATGAAAGCGATAACGCCCGCGCCGGGAAAGAGGAAAAAGCCATGAAGAAAAAACCCGTTTTCAATCCCGTGGTCACCAGAGTGCGCCTGAATCCGGAGCAGGCGGTGCTGGCCTGCTCCTGCTACAACACCAGTTGGGAGCTCCAGAGCATGGGCGTAGACACCGCGCATGACTGGACCTACTGCCGCAAGAAAAAAAGGGGGTCCGGCGTAATCTGCAAGGACCGCCTCAGCCACGGAACCTCGGTCAGTTAAATATTTGATGCGCAGACTCAGCATACCGGCCTTCACCTCGCGAATCGCGAACCAGGCAAGACCGCTTTCCATCGACTTTGAACTTACGGACTCCTGCCCCCTGGCCTGCCGGCACTGCTACTGGCGGGGGATGAAGCGCACAAAAAAACCCCTATCGAGGACTCTCGCGGAGAGCATACTTGAACAGGCGCGGAATTCCGGCGCGCTGTGGGTCACATTTACGGGCGGGGACCCGCTCCTTCACCCTGATTTCCCTGAAATATATCTGCGCGCCCGCACGCTGGGACTGATACCCACGATATTCACCAGCGGCGCGGCATTCACTCCAAAGCTGTTCGCCCTTCTCACAAAGGCTCCCCCATACTGCGTGGAAATAACGCTTAACGGTTCAAACGCAAAAACACAGGAAGCGATAACCGGGACACCGGGCTCTTTCAGCAAAACCATATCCGCCGTCAAACGCCTCAGGAAGTGCGGAATACCCGTGGTGCTGAAAGCCAATCTGATGAAACTGAACGCCGGGGATATAACTAAGATAAAGAAACTGGCGCATAGCCTGCTGGGCGAAGGAGGACGGTATCTCCATCCCTTCCAGTACGACCCCCACATACAAATAGCCCTCTCCGGGGACAAAACCCCGGCAGGATTGCGGCTGGGCTTCGGCGAATTCATGGAAGCGATAAGCGCCGACGGAGAGATGAAAAAGGAGATACTGGAATCCCTCTCCGCCCCGTCACCGCGCCTCAAACGTCCGGCTAAATACAAATACCGCTGCGCCGGAGGCGACAGCTTTACAGTGACCCCGGACGGCTTTCTTCAGTACTGCTCTTTCGAAAGAAAGTATCGAAAAGACCTCCGCAAGATGCCTTTCGCCGCGGCCGCCCGGGATATAAGCTCGGCCATAAGCCGGGCCACCCTCCCCGCCTCCTGCGAATGCCGGGACTGCCGGATGAGGGCCATCTGCGGCTGGTGTCCGGCTAAAGCCCGCCTTGAGACTGGCAAGGAAGGTCCCGTGCCTTTCCTTTGCCGATACACATCAGACCTTCTGTCCCATTGCGCTTCCCTGTCCGGGCGGAGGAAGAAGTGAAGGAACGGACATACACGGCGTTCTCGCTGGCGGCGCACGGAAAGGGGACGAAACCGGCGGACGCCATATTCGAAGTGACCAACGCCTGCCCAATGCGCTGCCCCCACTGCCACCTTGGACTATTGCGCGGCGAAAAGGAACTTTCCACAAAAGACGCCATGGCCGCGTTGGATGCGCTCGGGCGCGGCGGCGTGCAGTGGCTGGCATTCAGCGGAGGGGACCCGCTGTCCCGTCCCGATTTTTTCACGCTTTACGAATATGCCGCGCGGCTGGGCTTCATACTGACGGTATTTTCCTCTGGCGCGTTGGTAGGGAAGAAGGAAGCGCGCGCTTTCGGACGCATGAAACCTTTCAATTTAGAGATAAGCTACCTTGCGCATGATGAAGCCCTCTCACGCCGGACATACGGCGTGCGGGGCGCGCTGGCGCGCATAGAAAAGGGAATAAAACTCCTCCTGGATGAAGGTATAAACCTGACGCTGAAAGCAACCCTAACCCGGTTGAATTTCCGATATCAGGAGAAAATTGCGGAAAGAAGCCGCAAACTGTTCGGACTGGAAACGGTTTTTTCGACACGGCTGTATTCCCCGGAAAGGCAATGCGGTCCATGCGGATTGCGCGTAACACCGAGCCAGGATGCCGCGTTCTCAAAAGTGCCGGGGATAAGCCATTCGGCGAGACGCGAAGATGTATTCGACTGCGTGGTCACCGGCGGAAAAAGCCTCACGGTGGACTGCGAAGGAAAGATGCACCCCTGTCCGCTAATCAGGAACGGGAGGATGTCCATTCTCAAGTCCGGCTGGCAAAGAGAGCTCAGCAGGGAACTGGCAGCCTTCAAACGGGCATGTTACCGGAAAGGGGATAAATGCCGACACTGTCCGCTGGGAAAATACTGTGAACTATGCCCCGGCATCGCATGGCTTGAAACCGGCGACATGCGGGCCGCTGTTCCGCATTTTTGCGAGGCCGCAGGGATGCGGAAGGCCGGATGAAAAATATTTCAGAGTCGGTCTTCCGACAAAAAATGCGTAAAGCCGGAGCGCCTGAACGGGTGCTGCTGGAAGCGACGCACCAATGCAATTTCAAATGTTCGCACTGTTACATAACCGGCGTGGAAACCGGGCCGGAAGCGGACAAGGCCGGCTTCGCTGCAATTCTGCGCTCCATCGCGGATTCCGGGGCCATGACAATCGGTTTCACCGGGGGGGAACCGCTTATGCGCGATGATATTTTCGAGCTGCTTGAAGCGGCAAGGGATGCCGGATTCCGGCCCCTGCTGTATACAAACGCTTCACTCGTTACAGCGTCCAAGGCCAGAAAGCTCAAATCACTGGGCGTCGCGAAGGTGCTGGTTTCAATGCACGGCGCGACGGAGTCCGGCTTCGAGCGGGTCACGGGCATAAAGGGTTCTTTCAGGAAAACGATGGCAGGAATCAGTGCGTTGCGCGCGGCGGGATTGCCTCTTGGAATAAAATCCTGCGCCCCGAGCCTCAATCCAGGCGAGATTAATCGTCTCGTGGAAATGGCGGCTGAATGGGGAGCGCACCTGCGCCTCTCTCCTGTAATCCTGCCGAAAATGGGGGAAAGGCATGCCGGT
>CAYPTM010000292.1:0-3827 GCA_964413345.1 uncultured Elusimicrobiales bacterium | reverse complement strand
TTCCTGCCCTCCATACCGGGACACGCTCGTTTTTTCGCCGGACGCCAGGGCGCGTTTCTGCCAGAATTACGATATCTTCGCAGGAGATGGGGCGCGTTCCTCTGCCGCCGCCATAGCGGATGGCTTGCGCCGGGCCAGGACACTTTCGGCCTTGCGGGCACTTGAACAGACCCCCGCGGCATGCATACGCTGCTGCCAGCGCCACGCCTTTTCAGTGACACGGGGAAGCAGATGAAGTATTTTCAGGACTTGAAGCGCCCCTGCGCGGGAACTATCGGCAACAAAGCCGCCAATCTGCGGCGCGCATTTCTGAGAGGCTTTCCCATCCCCCCCACGGCGGTACTCCCGGCTGAAAACGCGGCCAGTCTCCAAAACAAGCGTGGGCGGGCGGAGCTGCTGGCGGAAGCGAAGGCCCTCTTTTCTCCCGTCATGCCCGTAATCGTGCGCAGCTCGTCGGAAGAAGAGGACGCCGACGGCGCGACCTTCGCGGGCATATTCGAGTCGGTGGAAGTTCATGATTTCAGGCACTTTGAAAAAGCCCTAGCGAAAGTACTGGGCTCGGCCGACGGCAGGAAAGCAAAAGCCTACCGCAAGGCGCGGGGACTCGCAAAAGCAGCCGGGAAAATGGCCGTCATGGTGCAGCCGCTGATCAAGTCGGATTTCGCGGGCGCGGCCCTGTATGAGAAAGACTGCCGCGTCACGATAGACCTCTCCCGCTCCGGAAACCGGAAAATAACCGCCGGAGGCGATTCGCAGTTCACGGCGGTATTCGAGCTGTCCACCCGCAGCTTTTCCAAACGCCCCGACGACAAAAACGCCATGCTGGCGGCAAAGGCCGCCCTAGACCTGTCGTTAAAGGCAGGAGAGCTGCTGTTTCCCGGGCGGAATTCCTCCATAGAATTTGCCGTAATAGACGGGAATCCCGTTCTTCTTCAGGCAAGGAGCGTGGAGACTGCCGCAAAGGTTTTTGAAATGGACATGGCCGCCCTGTACCTTAAAATACACAGGGCGATGACCGCGCTTGGACTTTCCGATGGCGGCTGGGGCATAGCCGAAACGCTGGATTTCGCCGCGTTCAACTATCTGGGCAGAACCCGCAAGTCCAACGAGACAATGGAACACATTCGCATCCGCCTGCATGGCGAAGAAGCCCAGCGCGCCAGAACTCAGGGCTGGAGGCAGGTGCGCAATTCCAGCACAGTGACCCTGTTCCCCCCGGCGTCAGACAGAAACGCCGCGGAGATAATCTCCGGGCTGGCGAAAGAATCGGTCACCCTCATTTTCGAGCCGCTGCTGGACGACGAACTGCCTCTGAAGACATCCGTTATAGAAAGCGGCGGAGAGCGATGCCGTATACGTTTCAGCATACCCTCCGAAGGGCTTGAAGAGCATGAGCAGGAATATCTGAGGAACCGTCTCGCGGACAGCAATCTGGTATGGCACGTGACGCGCTTCACTTACGAACTTGAAGCCGCCAACGCCCTCTGCGCGGCCCTTGCGTCGAAAAAAAGCCGCTATGAAAAGGAGCTTTTCAAATTTTACGACCGGCTGGCGGAACTGGCCCGCCGCAGGCTCAAACTTTCGGCTGTGCCGGTAGCGCCCAAAACGGTAACGCTCTTTTCCGGACAGCCTCTGGTGAAGAGCAAACTGGTAGTGCGGGCCCGGGCCCTGACACCAGCGCGCATAATGACAGCCAGGGGGAAAGGCTACATTTTCGTGGCCAACGACCTTGAGCCAAGCTTCATCTCCTGCGTCGGGAAACTGGCGGGGGTAGTGGTGGCGCGCGGAACGAAAAACTCCCACGCGGCGGCCATATGCGCGGAGCTGGGCATCCCGCTCATTTACGGGGCGAAAGGCATAGCGGCGGTACGGGAAGGGGAACCGCTTGAAGCGAACTTCGGCACCGGCGCGGTAACGCGCCTCAAGGGGGCCGCATGACGTCCCGCCAGAAACATTGCGACACGCTTATACTTGGCGGCGGCCTAACCGGGCTGTGGACGGCACGCGCCTGCGCGAAAGCGGGGCAAAGGCCCCTTGTAATCGAACAGGCCGCCAAACCCGGCGGACTGGCCAGAACACTCACGCACAACGGACGCAAATTCGACCTTGGCGGACACAGGATTTATTTTTCCAGCGGAGAAATGCTGGACGAAGTCATCTCCCTGATAGGACGGGAGGAGATGCTGTTCCTTGACCGGAAAAGCAGCATTTTCACCGGCGGGAAGCTGCTGCGCTACCCCCCCACCATAGCCGACGGCGCTAAAATGGGCTTCAAGGCAGTGCGGACGATAATAGCGTCGCTGACATCAAGACGCGCGGCCCCGCCCAAAACACTGAGGGACTGGGTAATAGCCCGCTTCGGCAAGGACATACACGACATATATTTCCGCGACTACAGCGAAAAGGTTTGGGGCCTGCCCACCGACAGGATATCCGCCCAGTGGGCGGACAAACGCATAGGCAATTTCGACGCGATAGACCTCCTCAAACAGGCGCTTGTCCGCAAAAAGACCGGCGTGAAGGAAAACATCACGGAATTTGCATACCCGCGCCACGGCATAGGCGTGCTTTGCGAGGCGCTTGAGCGGGACATATCCGGTAAAGCGGAAGTAATCACGCGGGCGACGCCGACGGCTTTCTCCAAAAACGGCAGTAAACTGACAGCGCTGGAGTTCGACACGCCGGACGGCCCGGAGAGGGTGACGTTTGACCGCGTGATATCCACCATACCCATGCGGTCCCTTCTGCGCCTGACCGACCCGGAACGCGCGGCCCAACTGGCGGCGGGGCTGGAATACCGGGCGCTGATACTGGTCTTCCTGTGCATAAAGGGGCCGAAACTTTCGGCGGACCACTGGGTTTACATACCGGACAAAGAGATAGTGTTCTCTCGCATAACCGAATTCGACAACTGGGGTCTTCTGCCTTCAGTGCAAGGGGAAAGAACCCTTTCCTGCGAACTTTTCTGCGACCGTGACGACGCCCTCTGGGCCACATCGGACGAGGAGATAATACGCCGCACCGAGGCGGACCTGCGCAGGTTCTCCCCCTTCGGGGACGGGGCCGTGAAGGCGGCCTTCGTGGAACGGGTGCCTTTCGCCTATCCCCTCTTCTACCTGGGCTATGAAAACGCGCTGTCGCGGGCTAAAAACCATCTCGCCGGCTTTACCAACCTCTCTCTGGCCGGTCGGCAGGGCCGCCACATGTATTACGACATGGAGGAGTGCATTCTCTCCGCGGAGGCTGCCGCGAAATGAAAGTGCTGTTCATATCGCAGGCGCACGAAAACCTGGGCATACAGTATCTTTCCGCCGCGCTTAAAAACGCCGGTTTCGAAACCGCCCTCCGCATAGACCCGCGCCTGTTTAACGAAACGGGCTTCATCCGCCTGCCGACACTGGCCAAACTGCTGGACGGGCACAAGGCACTTATCCGTGAAGCCGCCGCCCTGAAACCCGGCCTGCTTTGCTTTTCAGTAATGACGGATTCCCTGGGCTGGGCGCTTCAGACAGCAACAGAACTTAAGCGGCTTACAGGTGCAAAAGCCGTCTTCGGCGGCATACACCCTACTTCCCTGCCGGAAGAGACGCTGCGCACCGGTGTGCCGGATTTCATCTGCGCGGGCGAAGGGGACGCCGCGCTGGTGGATCTGGCCCGCGCCCTGCGCGACGGAAAAGATTACTGCGATATAGCCAACATCGGCTTCATGCGCGACGGCACTCCGGCAATAAATCCCCCCCGCCCGCCGATTGAGCAACTGGACGACCTCCCCTTCCCGGACAAGGAACTTTATTATTCCCGCTATCCGTTTTTTAACTGCGGCTACC
>CAYPTM010000291.1:0-3840 GCA_964413345.1 uncultured Elusimicrobiales bacterium | reverse complement strand
CTGCTAAATACTAGCGTTTGTGCGGGGAAACGTCAAAGGGAAAGGCGGGCCATTATGCTTAGGTGCGGAGGAGTCAGCACGATAAGACAGGGGATTTAAGGGTCAAAAACCGAGTGGGAACAAACAAGCGGGAATAACGGATTAGTAAAGGGGAAAACGCATTAAGGCTAAAGCATGGCACACGGGACTAGGTCTTCGGGTATTTTCCGGAGGAAAATCCCCTACGCCCACACGGCTGGCAAATTTTGTTTTGCAAAATCTTGGCTTGTCCCCCTTCCAGAGGAAGGGGGACTAGACTTCCGGCCATTTCCCGGAGGGAAATAGCCTACACCCATACGGCGGGCAAATTTTGCTTTACAAAATTTGGTCTTGACAATCTCCCAAACTAATACTAAGATAGTTGTAGTTGGGGAAGAGAGAAAGAGGGCGGGTTGGGAAATATCTTTTGGACGGGCATGGTGACATATATGAAAAGGAAGATTATTGTCATAGATGAGAGCAAGTGCGACGGCTGCGGGCTTTGCGCGCAGGGCTGTCCGGAGGGCGCTCTTCAGGTTATCGACGGCAAGGCGAAGCTGGTGGCCGAGATGTTCTGCGACGGCCTCGGCGCCTGCGTCGGCGGCTGTCCGCGCGGGGCCATTTCGGTGGAGACCCGCCAGGCCGAGCCTTATGACGAAAGGCGGACGATGGATAACATAGTGAAGGGGGGAGCCGGCGTTATAAAGGCGCATCTCGCCCATCTTAAATCCCACGGGGACAAAAAGCATCTGGCTGAAGCGGGTGAATATCTCAAGGAACACAATATCCCCGTGCCCGTGTTGGAGTCTTCCGGCTGCGGCTGCCACTCTCCCGCGGGCGGCGGCTGTCCCGGCGGGGCCATCCATGACAACAGGAATAAAACCGCCGCGTCTGGCAAGACGGTTTCCGGCGCAAGCGAACTGCGCCAGTGGCCCATACAGCTGCATCTGCTTAATCCTTATGCTCCCTATTTCGAAAACGCGGATTTGCTGGTGGCGGCCGACTGCACGGCCTTTTCCTTCGGCGCGTTCCATCCGGAACTGCTTAAGGGAAAAAGCCTGGTAATCTTTTGCCCCAAGCTGGATAACGCCGCCGAGGATTACGTCGAAAAGCTGACCGAGCTTTTCCGCTCCAACGACATAAAATCCGTAACCGTGGCGCGCATGACCGTGCCCTGCTGCGGCGGCACGACCGCGCTGGTGCGCGAGGCTCTTTCCCGTTCAGGCAAGAGCATAAAGTTTGAAGAAATAGTAATATCCCTTGAAGGGGAAATACAATAACGTATGGAGGGTAGAAAAATGGACAAGATGTTCTGCAGGCAGTGTGAACAGACCAATGGCGGGAAAGGCTGCACTTTGCAGGGAGTGTGCGGCAAGACCTGGGAAACTTCCGGCGCGCAGGATGCGCTCATCCACTCGCTGAAGGGACTCGGTTTTTGGGGGAAACTGGCCATCGAAAACGGCGTGCGTGTTCCGGAAACGGACGCTTTCGTGGAAGAGGCCCTTTTCACCACCATTACCAACGTGAATTTCGACCCGGCGACCATAGAGCCCCTTATCCGCAAGGCCTGCGCCTTGCGCGATGACATGAAAGCCCGAGCCCTGGCGGCATACAAGGCAAAGAACGGGAAGGATTTCTCCGGCGCGGTGCCAGCCGCGGCGGAGTTCAAGCCCGCCGCCTCGCTGGACGCGCTCGTCGAGCAGGGGCGGAGCAACGGCATACTCACCTCTCCCGCGCCCAGCGAAGATGTGCGCAGCCTGCGTGAGCTGATACTGTTCGGCCTCAAGGGCATGGCCGCATATGCCGACCACGCCCGCGTGCTGGGCAAGGTCAACCCCGAGGTGGACGCCTTCTTCTACAAGGGGCTTGCCGCGATGGTGGATGATTCCCTGGGCGTAGCCGAGCTTGTTCCTCTTGTGATGGAGCTTGGTCAGGCGAACCTCAAGTGCATGGAAACGCTGGACGCCGCCAACACCGGCACTTACGGCCATCCTGAACCGACACAGGTTTCCCTCGGCCACAGGAAAGGCCCCGCGATACTCGTTTCCGGGCATGACCTGCGCGATCTGTATGAGCTGCTTCAGCAGACCGAGGGCAAGGGCATAAGCATTTACACCCACGGGGAGATGCTCCCCGCAAACGCCTATCCGGGCCTTAAGAAGTTTTCCCACCTCGCGGGGCATTACGGCACCGCCTGGCAGAACCAGTACAAGGAGTTCGCCGAATTCCCCGGCGCGGTGCTGATGACCACAAACTGCATACAGCGCCCCGCGAATTCATATGTGAAGCGCATATTCACCACCGGCCTTGTGCAGTGGCCCGGCGTTCTGCACATAGACCGTGTCGGCGGCGCGAAGGACTTCTCCCCGGTCATAAAGGCCGCGCTTGAAGCCGGCGGTTTCCCCTCCGATGAGGCCGGCAAGAAGATAACCATAGGCTTCGGCCATGACGCGGTGATGAAGGCGGCGGGCACAGTAGTGGACATGGTGAAGAAGGGCAAGATAAAGCACTTCTTCCTCATCGGCGGCTGCGACGGCGCGAAACCGGGCAGAAATTATTACACCGAGTTCGCCCAGAAGACGCCTAAGGATACAGTCATCCTCACGCTGGCCTGCGGCAAGTTCCGCTTCAACACACTGGACCACGGCGAGATAGACGGCCTTCCGCGCCTGCTGGACTGCGGACAGTGCAACGACTCCTATTCCGCCATCGTCATAGCCGGCGCGCTGGCTAAAGCCTTCGGCGTGGGCGTCAACGAACTGCCCCTGTCCCTGATTCTGTCCTGGTACGAGCAGAAGGCTGTGTGCGTGCTGATAACGCTGCTCTCCATCGGCATCAAGAACATCAGGCTCGGCCCCACGCTGCCCGCTTTCGTGTCGCCGAACGTGCTGAAGGTGCTTGTGGACAACTTCGGCATAAAGCCAATAGAAACCGTGGACAAGGACATGCGCGCCATTCTTTCCGGCGCTAAGTAAGGCATTGCTTGCCGCAACAAACGCCGGCCCCTTACGGGCCGGCGTTTTTTTGCCTTAAATCACGAATCGGGAGGGCGTGTTTTTGATACCATGAGCTATAAAGTCGTTTCGGGAGGGTAGATATTCATGCGATTTAAAGTCGCCGTTTTTGCACTTTTGTCCGTTTCATTTTCCGGGTATGCCTGTGCGGAAGTCTGGCCAGATTTGTCCAGGCCGGCTTCGTCGGTGGGGGGAGGGGAGCGTGACGCCGCCGTGGTGGTGGGCGCGGAGAAGTATTTTGCGCTCCCGTCTGTTGCAGGCGCCGGTTCAAACGCATTGGCGTGGTACGACTATCTCTATAAAACCCGGGGTGTTCCCGCGGCCAATATAATACTTCTGCGGGACAACGAGGCCGTCGCTGACGACATCAAGGCCGCGGCGGCGCAGGCCGCCGGGCTGGCGGGGGATGATGGAACCCTCTGGTTCGTGTTCATCGGGCACGGCGCGCCCGACGCCGAGAGCAAGGACGGACTTCTCATTGGCGTGGACGCACAGCAGACCGCGCGCGGGCTTAAAAGCAGGAGCCTTGCGCAGAAAGATTTGGTGTCCGTTCTTGGCAAGACCAGGGCCCGCGGCGTTGTGGTTATTCTGGACGCCTGTTTTTCCGGGCGGGATGAGGGCGGGCAGGAACTGGTGAAGGGCCTTCAGCCCGTGGTCGTTATAAATACAGACGAGAAGCTGGACTCCCGTTTCGCCCTGCTTACGGCGGCAAAGGCCAACGAGTTCGCGGGCCGTCTGCTTGGGGTGGAGCGACCGGCGTTCAGCTATCTCGCGCTGGGGGCGGTGCGCGGCTGGGCCGGCGCCGACA
>CAYPTM010000290.1:0-3852 GCA_964413345.1 uncultured Elusimicrobiales bacterium | reverse complement strand
CGGGTATCTGGTCTTTGTGGTTTCCAACCAGCCCAGCTACGCCAAGGGGAAAACCTCCCTTGAGAACATCCGGCTGGTGCATGAAAAAATTGCGGGAGAGCTGGCCCGGTCCGGCGCGGTGGTGGAGGAATACTTCTACTGCTACCATCATCCGGCGGGAATCGTCCCCGGCTACAGCGGCCCCTGCGAGTGCAGGAAGCCCAAGCCGCACTTTCTGAACGAAGCGATAAAAGGCTATAATCTCGACAGGTCCGCGAGCTGGATGGTCGGCGACAGGAAGACCGATATCGAGTGCGGAGCCGCGGCCGGAGTCCGCACCGTGCTGATAACCGGCTCCCGGGACGGGGAGAAGTGCGGGGAGAGCGGGGCGGATTTTTCCGCCAGGGACCTGCGGGAGGCGGCCGGCATAATCGCCGCCAACACAAAGCATGCCGAGGGGTAGCGACCATGTATGAAGCTCTGAAAAAACTCCGGGTCAAGATTTACGCCGACGGGGCGGATGTCGGCGCCATGAAGCGCGCCTATGCCGAGGGGCTGGTGAAGGGGTTTACCACCAACCCCACCCTGATGAAAAAGGCGGGCGTCACGGATTACAAAGCCTTCGCCAAGACCGTACTCCGCGAGATAACGGAACTGCCCGTCGCCTTCGAGGTTTTCTCCGACGATTTCGGCCAGATGGAAAAGGAAGCCCGTGAGCTGGCCTCCTGGGGCAGGAACGTCTACGTAAAAATTCCCATAACCGATACCAGGGGCAGGTCCTCGGCCTCCGTCATCCGCAACCTGTCCGCCGATGGCGTGCAGCTCAATGTGACGGCAATTTTGTCCCTGGATCAGGTGCGCGAGGCCATGGCCGCCCTCTCGCCGAAATCCCGCAGCGTCGTGTCCGTATTCGCGGGACGCGTAGCCGATACAGGGGTGGACCCGGTGCCGCATATGAAGGCCGCGCTTGAGCTGGTTTCCAAAAATCCCAACGCTGAGCTGCTTTGGGCCAGCCCGCGCGAAATGCTCAATATTTTTCAGGCCGACGCCTGCGGCTGCCACATCATAACGGTGGTGGACGATATACTCAAAAAGGCCGGCATGGTGGGCATGGACCTGGGGGAACTTTCCCTGGAAACGGTGAAGATGTTCTACCGGGACGCCAACGCGCTGGGCTTTACCATCCAATAGAATACTGACCCGCCATCGGGCCCTCCGGGTGGAACCGGGGGGCTTTTTTGTCGGCCGCGGCGGTGTGCGGGGTCCTCGCGGATAATTAAACTATAATAAGGCATTATATGGATAACCCCTCGCACCCGGTTTCAGATTTCGGCCGCAAGCTGGCGCTTCTGGCCATTGTCCTTCTTTCCCTGACCTGGGCGGCAATGTCGGCCTGTCTCAATAACGGCTTTATAAATTGGGATGAGACGGCCTATCTCATCCGCAATCCTCTCGTCCGTTCCCTGTCCTTCGAAAACATAAAGGCGATATTTTCCTCCTCAGACCTCCACCTCTATACACCGCTTTCCACCCTGAGCTATGCGGTCGAATACCATTTCGCGGGTTTAAATCCCAAAGTCTACCATGCCACCAATCTCGCGCTGCACATGCTGTCGACCATGCTTGTGTTTGCGCTTGCCTGGCGGCTGCTCTGCCGCTTTTCCTCCGCCGGGCTGACCAGTCTTTCCGGCAATGCCCGCCTGTTCATCGCGTTCGGTGCGGCGCTGTTTTTCGGCATACATCCGGCCCATGTGGAGTCGGTGGCCTGGGTGGCCGAAAGGAAGGACATGCTTTACGGATTCTTTTTCCTTCTATCCTTTCTTCTCTATCTTTCCAGACGGGAAGGGGAAAAAGCTCTCTATTTCCTTTCGCTGACGGCGTTTCTGCTTTCCCTGCTCTCCAAACCGATGGCGGTCACCCTACCGGCCATACTGCTCGCTTACGAATTTCTGCTTTCCGGGTCTCTTTCATTTCGGACTGTTTGCCGGATATTGCCCTATGCGGTGCTTTCCTGCCTTGCGCTGCTCCCTGTTTTCCTGTCACCCGGTATCGGGCCGAGCATCGGACTGCCTGAACGTCTTACCGTGCCTCTCTACAACATCGGGTATTACGCGGGACTTCTTCTGTGCCCGGTCAATCTCTCCGCGATGCACACCGGCGTAAGCCGCCTTACGGCACTGCTTTCTGCCGTAGCGGTGTTGGCGGCTCTGGTCCTGCTTCTGCGCTTCCGCCGTAATGACCGGCTTCTTATGATGGCCCTTTGCCTTTACCTTATTCCACTGCTGCCGGTCATACAGATAATACCGTTCGGGCAGTTTGTCTCGGCCGACAGGTACACCTACATCTCATCAATCGGATTTTTCCTGCTGCTTGCCGTGCCAATATGCGAAAAATTGCGGAACGTATCGGCCAGAGTCAAAACCGGCGCGATAATACTGGCCGCTTGCGCCGCGATATTTTTTGCCGCCGGGGCCAGAGCCCGCTGCGCGGCATGGTTTAACGGAGTTACGCTCTGGGAAGACACTCTGGCCAAAAATCCGCGCGCCGACATGGCCCGAAGCTATCTTTGCTCCGCCTATATCAATGCCGGCCAGCTTGAAAAAGCCGTTTCGTGCGCCGAGGAAAGCCTCCGGGTCAACGGCCCATCCTCCGCCGATTATTTCAATATGGGTTTCGCGCTGTCTTCTCTTGGCCGGGCCGAAGGGGACGCATATATGCGAAAGGCTCTGGAACTGGAGCCTTGCCACAACATGGCCCTGCTGACTCTTGGCGAAGCGGCATTCCGCTCTGGCGGCAGGGAGGAGGCGGGGGAGTTTTTCCTCCGGGCCGCGAAATGCGGGACCGATTCTCCGCTTCCGTACTACCGGCTCGCGGAACTTGCGGAAGGACGGGGGGAGACTGGCTCCGCGGTGCAATACCGCGCGCGTGCCCTGCGGCTGTCCCCCGGCGCCGCACCTCCCGCCAGATAGCGTATTTGTCCCGGCCTTGACCTGCGTGCTTTACATAAATCCGCAAAAATTTATATTTTTTAGTTACGTCCGCCGGAAGTCCTGACGAACGCCGCTGAGCGATTCAGCGCCTTAACTCTCAAATTTTTCGGGATATCAACTGATGGAATTAATTTTTTCAGCCTGGGCAGTTTTCCTTGCCGGGGCCGCTGTCTCCCTGTTTCAAGGAAAGACTTCCGCCCTGTCAAAATTGTGCGCGGCGGCTGGCTCCCTGCTGGCCGTGGCGGGCGCGGTTTCCACTTATTTCAACGGCAACTGGGGCAGTTTCGCCCTTCCCGGACCTATGCCCGGTATGGGCATATCAATACTGCTTCAGTCGCTAGGGGCTTTTTTCGCGGTGCTGTGCGGGCTCGCCGGTTTCGCCTGTTCGGTCTATTCCCTCGGTCTGAAGGAGGAGGGGAGCGGCAGGCTCTACTTCTGTTTCAACCTGTTGCTACTTTCCCTGTCCGGCATAACTGTTTCCGGCAACGCCTTCACTTTCCTTATGTTCTGGGAATTGATGACCATTTCTTCCTTTTTCATGGTTCTGCACGACTATCATAACGAGGATACCCGCCATTCCGCTTATGTCTACATGGTGATGTCGCAGCTTTCGGCGGCACTTATAATGCTGGTGTTCGCCGGCTTCTATCGGGCTACGGGGTCAATGGAATTCTCGGTATGGGGGGTCAGCGCGGCGCAGTATTCGCTCGCCTTCAAGAATGCCATATTCCTGCTTTCCCTGCTCGGCTTCGGCATAAAGGCCGGTCTTGTCCCGGTCCATATCTGGCTTCCCCTGGCGCACAGCGCCGCGCCCGCCCAGGTCTCCGGCCTGATGTCCGGCGTGATGATAAAGATGGGCATCTACGGCTTTCTGCTTGTAATC
>CAYPTM010000289.1:0-3866 GCA_964413345.1 uncultured Elusimicrobiales bacterium | reverse complement strand
ACCCGGCTCGCGCTTCTCCGCGCCCGACGTGGAGGGGCGCCTTCTCAACGCCATACGCGCGGCGGCCGGCTCCAACATGTCCCGCAAGCTCCGTTCCGCCCTCTGCGCGGGCGCTTCGCAGAAACTGGCCGCTCCCCCGTCGCTCGCGGCCACCACGCACAAGGTAATAGCGCTCGGCGCCTCCACCGGAGGGACGCAGGCCCTCGAAACTGTCCTCCGGGCCATGCCGCTTAACGCGCCCGGCATAGTAATGGTCCAGCACATGCCGGAAGGCTTTACCGCCTCTTTCGCGGCCCGTCTGGCGGAAGTGTCCGGCCTTAGGGTGCGGGAGGCCTCGGACGGCGCCCCGGTGCTGCCGGGGACGGCCCTGCTCGCCCCCGGAAACAGGCACATGCGCCTTGAGGCAAGCGGAGCGAATTATCTGGTCCGGGTCGGTTACGGGGAGCCGGTCCATTTCCAGCGTCCTTCGGTGGATGTGCTGTTCGAAAGCGTGGCTTCGGCCGCGGGCAGGAACGCGGTCGGCGCCCTTATGACCGGCATGGGCTCAGACGGCGCGGCCGGACTGCTTGCCATGCGCCGCGCCGGAGCGCGCACCATCGCGCAGGACGAGCAGTCCTGCGTGGTCTTCGGAATGCCGAAGGAGGCCGCGGCTCTGGGGGCGGCTGAACTTGTCCTTCCCCTTGACCGCATAGCCGGCGGCCTGCTTTCCCTCCTTTCCGCCTGACCTCTTATTTGTATAATAAGCTTCAATAACGCTATGACGGCAGAACACCCGGAATTACAGAGGGAGATAGACTTCTGGCAGGAACTTGTGGCGGGCAAGGAAAGGGAGGTGTCCTCTCTTTCCTTCGACCTGCAGTCCCTCAAGGTCCAGCTCAACGTTTTTCTCGGCGAGTACAACAGCCGGGCCGGTGTTCTTTTCCTTGAGCTGGACCGGGCCAAGCTTGCAGCGCGGGAATACGAATACCGGCTTTTCCTTCTTCAGCAGAAAAGCTATTCCATCGACGAGATACGCGGCCTGGAGGAACAGGTTTCCACGCAGTTCGCCCAGGAGCGTGCCCGCGTACAGGCGCTGGACGGAGAGGTGCTGGAAAGTGCGCAGCAGTATGAAAAATATCTCTGGGAAAGGGAATCCCAGTCGCTTACCCCCGAAGAATCCGAGGACATAAAACGCCTTTACCGCCAGCTTGCGCTCCGTTATCATCCGGACCGGGCCAGGGACGACGCTTCCAGGCGGCAGTGTTCCGGTTTCATGGCGGACATAAACGACGCCTACCGCCGCAATGACGTGGCCGCTCTTCGCGCCTATATGCGCCGCAGCGAGCGCGACGCCAAAATTTCCCGTGAAACCCCCCATGCACGCCTTGTCCGACTGAAGCAGGAGCACAAAATACTGCTTGGCATAGCCATCCGGCTGAGGGGCGAGCTGGACTCCCTGCTGTCCAACGAAACCTATAAGCTCCGCGAGCGTGTCGTGGAGGAAAAGGAGCGCGGCGGGGACCTGATAACCCGCATAGTGGTCAACGTGAGGCGGGAGCTGGAGACTGCCAACCGCCGGCTTAAGGAACTGGAAAGCCGTTTCAACGAAACCCTCCGCAACATCGAACACTGCTGCGGGCATCTGGCCGCCGGTTCGGGCATGGCTAATTTCGACCTGTCCGGCCGCAAGGAACTCGTCCTCCGCGGACTGGGTGCGCTGGCCGGCATAAAGGACGCCGATTTCTATTTCGCGGAGGCGGAATCGCACAAGCTCCGGGGCGACATGCTTTCCGCGATAGCGAACTATCAGAAGGCCCTGGAGCTTAACCCTGAGCATGAAGAGGCGCTTTTCTGGCTGGCCTATTGTTACACTCCCGACGTTACGGCACGCAATCCCGAGATGGACAACACCGCCTGCTGGGAAAAGGCCGCCGCGCTTTTTGAAAAGCTCGCGATGATAAAGGACCGCAAACGCGACCGATCAGGCGCGGTGTACGCCGTGTTCCATAATCTCGGGCAGGCGTATTATCATCTTTGCCGGTACGATAAGGCCGAGCGGAGCTATTCCCGCGCGGTGGAACTGAACAGGGACAGCGCCGATTCCTGGTACAATCTTGGCATTGTGGAAAGCGTTCTCGGTTTTTACGACAAGTCGGTAAACGCCTTCCGCCGGGCCATAGCCCTGAATGGGGGGGACGCCTCCTATTACTACAATCTCGCCATGGTCGAGGATAAGCTGGGCCAGCGGCGGCAGGCGGCGGCCAATCTGAGGAAATACCTCGAGCTGTCATCCGCGCGCGGCCCGGCCTCCAACAGGTTCGCGGTTTTCGCCTCCAAACGGCTCAGGGAACTGGAATCTTTCACTGAAGCGGAAGAGTCTCCGGCGCTCGGTGTTTCCCGCCATGGAGATCTTCCGGGGCGCCTGCTTTCCCGCGGTTCAGTTGACGGGGACGGGCAGGATTGAGGGTGGTTTTTCCCCCGTGTATAATCGGGGGTTATATGTTATACTTATATTAACTTTCTGCGGGGACGAGGGACTTTATGCCAGATAAAAAGAAAATAATGATAATTGACGACGAGGAGACTCTTTGCCATCTCGTCCAGTTGAATTTGGAAAGCACGGGCCGTTTTGAAGTCATAGCCGCCACCGATCCGCGCGAGGGCATTCGTCTCGTGCGCATGCACCATCCAGACCTGATTCTTCTCGACCTCATGATGCCCTATATGGAAGGTTCCGAGGTCGCGGAGCATCTCATGGAGTTCGAGGACACCAAGGACATCCCCATAGTTTTCCTTACCGCCCTGGCCGAGAAGAACCGCGTCAGCGCCAACATGGGAACCATAGCCGGCAGGGAGTTCATCGCCAAGCCGGTGACTACCGGTGAGCTTGTCAAGCGCATAGACGCCATCCTCAAAAGCCGCTAGAAAAGCCTTTTTACGCAGGGAACGCCGCGTGGAGCCGTATTCCGCGCGGCGTTCCTGTTTCTTATCCCTGTTCCTTGACTGTTTTCCGTGCTATGTAATACAATAATCATAAGTAGAAGTTTGGCGGCCCGTCCTGAGTTCCTCGGCGGGAGAAGCCACCCTTATCACGCCTGTGCCGGGTTTGCGGATTACCGTGCGGCGAGGAACATGATCCCTCGCGTCTCAACTTGGATGCGCGTTTAACCGGCGAGAGGGACTGGCGGGGTATGCTTAAGTGTAGGGGTGCACTTAACAAATATAAGGAGCCGAAACATGAGTTCTTCTGAAATGCCGTCCAGCAATTCAAAACGTGAGAGGCCCGCGCCTTTGCCGGATACGGGCAGTCTGCCCGATTCCTACGGCGTGACCGAGGCCTATCTCCTTCCGCGCGATCCGCTCTGGATGTTCATCTATTGGGAAATAACCGAGAATTCAATCGGCGCCATAAAGAAGGAGCATGGCGCGGACATATTTTCGAAATGCAAAAGCGTCATCCGCATCCATGACGTAAGCGATATCGAATTCAACGGCGCCAACTCCCACAGGCACGTGGACGTGCCGGCCGTTTTCGAGGCCAAATCCTGGTATATCAATGTCCCGGAGCAGGGCCGCTGCTACCTATGCGAGCTCGGCCTCGTCACTCCGGACGGCAAGTTCATAGCCATCTGCCGCACCAACACTCTCAAGCTGCCCACCGGCAAGGTCTCCGACGTGACCGACGAAAAGTGGATGACCGTGCAGGGCGACTTCGAAAAGCTGCTGGCCCTTTCCGGCGTGGAATACGTGGGGCGCGGCTCCGGCGAGATGGCGCGCGTGCTGGCCCAACGCTGGGAGATGCTGCGCACCGTGTTCTCCCGCTCCGCTTCCTGGGGCCTCACCTCGCTTCCCGGCGGACGCGGCGGCAAGGAACGCGGCTTCTGGCT
>CAYPTM010000288.1:0-3909 GCA_964413345.1 uncultured Elusimicrobiales bacterium | reverse complement strand
GACAGGTCATAGGTTCCCGGAGGAAGCATCAGCCTGCTCATGCGCACCTGCGCGGGCAGCGTGCCCCAGCAGCGGGTGTCGGCCACTTCCGTGGCGGCGGAAACCGCGCCCGTGGCCATCTTGGCAAGGAAGCCCAGCGTGCTGCCGCCCTGTTTTTCGGCCTCGTCGCTTATGGCCTTGGAAATTATGAATTTTATGGTCGCGCGCGCTATCATACGGACGCGGATGGCGGCGTTGCGGCGCTCAAGAGCGTCCTTGGCGATGGCGGAGATATCCTCCATAAGCACTGTGGTGGCGCTCAGCGTGCCGGTGGAAACCGCGGAAGCAGCGATTGCGAAGGGCTGATCCTGATAGACGGGGTAAGCCACCGTTATCTGGTTTCCCAGCGCGCCGCCGATGATGGCGTTCTGGACGCGGGGATCGTCCTTGTTGTCTTCCTTGCTGGCGTTGACGGCGATGACGGCGTCGTTCCACGCCACCTGGAAGGTTTTGGAAATTTTTACCGGCGCTATGCCGTTATAATGGAAAACCACGACTTCGCCCTTGGTCTTCCAGTCGTCGCCCAGCTCGAACTTAGGCATGGGCGTTCCGTACGCGCCAAGGTAATCCTTGTACGCCTTGTTCGCGGCGTCGCGGGAGATGCGGGCGTCATCCATGCGTCCGTCATCCTCGAACAGCAGGGAGCCGAGATATTCCGCCAGCGCGTCGTCCTTGTAACGGGTGGTCAGCTCGTACTTTTCGCGCAGCTCGGTGAGGTAGAGCACGGATTTGCGCACTTCAACCAGCGCGTTATCCCTGTCGCCCTGGAAGGTGTAATTCAGCGCGCGGAACACATTGACCAGGGCGCGCTCGAACGGCTCGCCCTCATATTCCGTGGTATTGTCGTTTATCAGGAAAGTGCCGGCGGTCTTGGAGATGCTGACCGTCCAGAGTTCCTGCATCCGGCGCTCGGCATCGTCGAAATGGGAGTCGCTTTCCTTATACTTGCCCATGTCGTGGAGCACCATGGCCATGTCAAGATGAAAGAGGACGGCGTTCTTCTTGCCGTACTCCTTCTCCTTGGCCTGTTCAATCGTCTGTTCGGCCTGGTCATACTGTTCAGCCCTTATCAGGGAATGAAGCTGGTTTTTCAGCCCCAGGGAAGGCCCCGCGCAGGACGCGAATACAATACCCGCGAAGAACGCGGAAAGCAGCCAGGCCGAACGAGACGATTTCATGCAATATCCTTTACAGTTAGGTTAGGCTTACCAGGAAGCCTTGGACTGTTCCACAAACTTCTTGAGTTTCTTCTGACCGTTCCAGACTATCTGGTTGGTCTTCATGTCGAGAAGCTTGAGGTTGATCTGATAGAACACCACGGAGCGTCCGCCTTCCTTGTCCACGATGGAGTTGATGGTGCCGCTCATCATGAAGTCGGCGCCGGCTTCCTGTCCGTGGGCCTTGCGGGTCTCGTCGGACGCGTTGGTGTCCTGGTCCAGGCGCTCATCGCGCACTTCGCCGCGCTCGTTCTTGGAGGCGACAAAGTTCACCTTGCCGGAGTTGATCAGCTCGCGCTGAAGGTCCTCGACGAAGGTGTCGGTGGCGATATGCTCGGCCGACTGGTTGCGCACGGTGCCGACGATGACGACGGGGTTCTTTCCGCCGTTTGCGCCGGTGAAGTTCTGCTGCCAGGGGCGGGAGAGGCTGTCCTTTATCATCTCCTCCGCGACGAGGCGGCTGTCGGTGTCGTTCCAGCGGCCGCTTATGTCCTTCACTTCGCCGGCGTCCATGCGGGTGACCTGGGTCTCTCCGCAGGCGGCGAGGAAGCCCGCGGCCGCGAACATCGCCACTGCAAGTTTAAGTGATTTCATCGTATCCTTTTATCCCCCTGTTTATCGGCTTACTTGCCGGAATGGGCGGCTTCTTCGGCCTTGAGGTCGTCGAAGGCCTTGTCTGCGTTTGCGCGGACGAAGTCGCGGAGCTTGCCGTCAAGTTCCTTGGCGTTGTCGAGCATGGCCTTCATGCCGGCAAGGTCGAGCTTGGCGAGGGCGAACATGGTGCCGTCGGAAGGATCCTTCCAGTGGTCCACGATTTCCACGCCGGAGAGGGTCTTCTGCGTGAAGGTCTTCAGCGTGTTCTGGACATGCTGCTCCTCGGAGCTCTTGTCCATGGCGCCGGCTGTGGTGGAGGCCATGTAGCTCTTGGTAAGGCTGGCGACATAGGTTTCCATCGTCTTGGCGATTTCCGCGCGGGCGCGGGAATCGGCGGCTTCGACGGAGAGGGCGCGGTTCTTGATGCCCTGCGCGATGCCGACGCCGTAGAACACGGCCTGGCCGTCGCGGTTGAAGGCGCCGGAGCCCTTATTCACCCATTCGGGACCCTGGGCCGCTATCGGGCCGGGGGCCACGGTAGCCGTGCCGCAACCGGCGAGCACGCCGGCGGCGAGCACTGCCATTGCAAACATTTTGCCTGCTTTAAACATTTAATCCTCCTACCTCGATATGTATACAGCTTACGGGAGATTCTAGCCTTTCTTAATTAAATGTGTCAATTGTGACTTTCGTCACGGCAATACCCCCGCCATGAGGATTCCCCGGCGGAAGAATACGCCGCGGAGGGAGCAGGACCCTATATATTTATATTAAAGGAACTTATGGCTTGAAACCGGCTGGAGCAAGCACTTTTATGGAATGATGCAGGCAGGAAACGGAAAGCAGTTCGGTCTTGGGGCGGGGTTCGCCGTCCAGATGGTATTCCGCGCCGCCCGGAATCCGGAGAACAGCCTCCTTCACATGCAGAAAAGAAACGAAGCTGTTCTCCTCAAGATTGCCGCGGAACAGGGACGGCATGCGGTACAGAAGGGAATAAAACGGCATGCAGCGCACGGTCACGGCGGTAAGCATGCCGTCATCGAAACGCGCGGTCGGGGCTATTTTGGCCTCGCTGCCATACTGCCGCCCGTTTGCGAATGTAAGGACCAGCGGAGCCTCGTCCATCACCTGTCCCCCCCCCTCAAAGCGCAATTTGGGCGGATGATAGTGAACGTACTCCTTCATCGCCAGAAAGAAGTAAGGCAGAAGCCCGCGCGGGCCTTTCTTGCCGAAACGGTCGAAGGCATGCCCGATGAGCGCGTCGAGCCCGACGCCGGCGGCGTTTATGAAATGCTCCCCGTTGGCCAGCCCCAGGTCCATGTCGAACGGACGCATCGCGGCGATGCGGCGGACGGCCTCCGCCTCATCCAGCGGCAGTCCCAGCTCACGCGCGAAGCCGTTGCCGGAACCGCGGGCAATGATGCCGAGCCATTTTCCCGTGTTGGCCATGGGGGCCAGAGCCTCGTTTATGGTGCCATCGCCCCCGGCGACTATCACGCCCTCGCAGCCGCGGGAAACAGCCTCGGCGGCAAGCTCGCGCACATGACCGGAGGCCTTGGTTATATGTACCTCGACACTTTTGCCTGAATCAGCGAAAACGGAACGCGCCAGGTCGGCGAGCTCGCCGGGGCGGCGTCTCTTGCCGGAGTTCGGGTTGATTATGAAAGCTATATGTTCGCTCATGGCGTCAACGGTACCTTAAAGGAAATACATTTTATCATGTTTGGCGGCGGCATGGACTCCGGCACCGGAAAACTGATTACAAACGCAATAAATTTTGTATACTAATCGCAAAGGCATCTGATGATGCCGTAAGGTCATTCACTCATATGGAGTTAAAATGAAAAACGTATTAGCAGTGCTGTGCGTAGTGTCGCTCGCCTCTGCGGCCGCCATCGCCCAGCAGGCAGCACCCGCCGCCGAGAAGACTGCGGCACCCGCGACGCAGGAAGCTGTTGCCGCCCCGGCACCGGAAGCGGCCGCCCCCGCAGCCGTTGAAATCAAGGCCGAGAAAGCCGTCGTCGCCACCGAGATAAAGGACAAGGAACCCGTCGGCGAG
>CAYPTM010000287.1:0-3925 GCA_964413345.1 uncultured Elusimicrobiales bacterium | reverse complement strand
GGCCTACATCATCGACAATCCGCTTATACGCCACCTGTCGCTCAAAAACATAGCCGCGATTTTTTCGACACTGGACCTGAGCCTCTATTCCCCCCTCTCCACCCTTTCCTTCGCCTTTGACTACGCCATAGGCGGGCTCAACCCGGCGGTATACCACTGGCACAATCTCATACTCCACTGCCTTAACGCCTCGCTCACGCTTCTGCTCGCGCTCAGGCTCGGCTTCGCCGCGCCGGCGGCTTTCCTGCTGGCCGCGCTCTTCGGAGCGCATCCCCTGCACGTGGAAAGCGTGGCCTGGGCAGCCGAACGGAAGGACGTGCTTTATTCATTCCTTTTTCTTGCCTCCCTGTACTCCTACACCATTTACGAGGAGAAACGTACCCGGACCCCGTACTATGTCGCCCTTTGCGCCTTCATACTGTCCGTGCTGGCAAAGCCGATGGGCGTAACCCTGCCGCTGATACTGGTTTTGCTTGACTGGTACAACCGGCGGGAGGACAGGAGGCGGGCCGTTCTGGAAAAAATCCCTTTCTTCGCCGTTGCGGCCCTGTTCGCGTTTTACATCCTCTCGCTTCCTAAGGACCCCAGGCTGACCGTGCTTTACAGCGTGGAATCGCGAGCCATGGCCCCGCTGTACAACATAGGTTTTTACGTCGTGAAGGCCTTCTGGCCAGCGGACCTCTGCGCGGCCTATACACAGCCGGACGGGGGCGCACTCGGCCTATGGCTTTACGCGGCGGCGGGACTGCTGCTTTTAACCATTGCCGTCATATGCAGGCGCAACAGGCTGCTTATGGCCGGAACACTCTTTTACCTTATAACACTGCTGCCGGTGATGCAGCTTTTCCCGTTCGGGCCCGTCATCTCGGCCGACAGGTATTCCTACATGCCGCTGCTGGGCATATTCGCTGTCATCGCGGCCGGCTTCGCAGGCATCGCCGCCAGGGAAAAATACCGCGTTATCGCCTGGTCAGTCTGCGGCGCGGTGGTCCTGAGCCTTATAATGACCGCCCGCGCGAGAGCCGGAGTGTGGAAGGATGGCGTCACGCTCTGGAGCGACACCTCCTCCAAGCAGCCATCCACGATGGCCTTCCACGCGCTGGGCAATTCCCTCTCCGCCATAGGCCAGAATTCGGAGGCCGTGGAAAACTATACCAAGGCCCTTGTCCTTAACCCGAAATACGCCAAGGCGCTGGTAAACCGCGGCACGGCCCTCATCAAAATGAAAATGTACGCCGACGGCATGGCCGACTACGAGCGGGCCATCCGCCTGAACCCGGGGTACGAGCAGACTTACGCGAACATGGCCTCCGCCTATTACGAGCAGAAAAATTTCCAGAAGGCCGCGGAGTGGATACAGCGCGCGGTATACCTGCGGCCCGACTCCGACACGCTATGGAGCGCGGCTGGCATATTCTTCGCCTCCGCGAACGAGACGGAGCATGCGGAATACTACTTTTCGAAGGCCCTGCAGATAACCCCAATAACGGGGAAGCTTATTACAGCCTGTGCCTGATAAGCAGAAGAAAACATTCACTGCCGCAGGCCAGGGCTTACTGCAACCGCGCCATGGCGCTGGGGTATCCGGTCTCTCCGCACATCATCGCACTGCTGGGAGCCGGGGAATGAAACAGCTTTGGCGCCTGAATCCGGTCCGTCCCTCGGCCTCGGCTCTATGCGCCCTTCTGGCCCTGCTGTTAGGCCTGTTCCTGCTGCTTGAGCTGCGCCACCCGTATTTTTTCCTTCAGGACGACAACCGGGCAGTGGCCCTCGCCGACATAAAGACCATACACGATTCCCTGTCCGGCGGTATTCTCCCGTCCTACAACTTCAACCAGTTCCTTGGCTACCCGATGTTCACCGGGCATCCCGCGCTTTATCCCCCGGCCTTCGCCTCAATAGCCTTCTCGCAATTCCTGTTCGGGCACATCTTCGCCGCGCTGGACATTTACGCCATATCCCACCTGCTGCTGGCCGGGGCAGGCATGCTTTTCTTCCTTGGCGCGGCAGGAATCGGAGGCACGGCGGCGTTTTTCGGCGCGCTGGCATGGGGGCTGTCGCCGATGGCTGTCCACGCGGGAGCCAACTGGATAACCGTGGCGGTGACCGCAGGCTGGCTTCCGTGGATGCTGTTCGCCGCGCTTTGTTTCCTGAAAAAACCCTCGCCGCTGTCATTCGCCGCCATGTGCGCGGCGCGGACAGCGCTCATGTTCCAGGGCTATCCGCAATACTTTATCGTTTCCTGCCTGTTCGAAATACTTTTCGCACTGGCATTCACCGCCCTGCATGACACGGAGCTGGCCGAAGCCTCAAGACCGGACAGCATTTTCCGGCTTGCCGGACGCAACATCGCCGCGGCGGCGCGCGAAAAGACCCTCCTTCTCTATCTGGCGAGCTTTATTTTCACCGCCGCGCTCTGCGCGCCCATACTGCTCCCCGCCTTTGACCTGATAGGGGCTTCGAAGTCCAGAACGGGCGCCCTGTCCTTCGCGGAGTTTTCCTATCTCAATCTCAGCCTGACGCAATGGCTTAAAGGGCTGGTCTACCCCTTCACTCATTACGCCGGGCACGTGGCGGAAATGAAGCAGATGGACAAGCTGTCCCACCTCGGCTATCTTCCCCTGCTCTTCATCGGGTGGAAATTCTCGCGCCGCAGGACAGCCAGCCCCGCATGGTGCGCGGCCCTTCTCTGCGCCGTGGCGGCATGGCTGTGGGCGCTTGGCGCATTCAATCCCGTCGAGTATTATGTTCCCGTGCTAAACCGTTTCCGCTGGCACTTCAAGATGCTGCTCTTCGCGGATTTTTTCCTCATAGCGGCGGCCGCCGCGGCCGCAGCCGAATTCCTGGAGGAGAAAAAGCTTTTTCTGCGCCCGACCTCCTGGCTTTTTCTTGTCGCCGGAGCGCACCTTATAAACATGGGCGCGTTCTATCTGGCCGGGCCGCGCGCCGTTTTCCGGCTTTATGAGGAGAGCGTGCCACTTCGGGAGCCGATGGGGGCATTCATAGCGGACGGCAGGATAGCCACGGTCGGCTTTCCCCTCCGGCACGAAGCGGGGACCGCCTCCCTCGGCTTCCAGTACGCCTCGCTGTTCGGGCTGTTCCACTTCGCCGGGTATGAACCGCTTGTGCCGCGCCTCAACGCGGAGGAAACCGGCGGCCTCAACTATGAGGCGAGCCTGACCGGCGCAATAAGCCGCGAGCAGCTTGCCCGCATGAGGGCATGGGGCGTCAAATACTATGTGACGCCCAGCCAGCCCGCGAAACGCTACGTCAAGGCCCTGCACGGGGAAGGCATAAGCGAATTCATCATCTCGCCGGGCAGGAACATCTTTCGCGACATGAAAGCCGCTCCCCTGGCGAAAGCCCCCGACGGCACCCCGGCGGAAAAGGTGACGGCCTCGGGCGGAAGGCTGACCGCACGCTTTGCCAGGCCTTTCACCGGCTGCGCGGAACTCAATTTCCTTTACCATCCCATGCTCCGCGCCGAAGACGGCGGCACGAAGCTTGAGCGCTCTCCGTCCGGGCGAATACTGGCCTGTTCTTCCACCCCTGCGCGGGAAATAGCCATATACCCGTCCAATTCAGCCCTAAAAAAAGGTTTAATTATAATGTTGTGCGCCGCGGCGGCGCTGGCGGCGCTTTTTTGGGCCAAGAGGATTTTCAAATGAGGACAATGATACTGGGCGGCGGGCTTGCCGGGCTTACGGCCGCGGCCGCGCTTGACGGGGACGTGCTGGTGCTGGAGGCGGAGGAAACCGCCGGCGGCCTGTGCCGCAGCTTCACCTTCGCCGGCAGGCAGTGCGATTACGGCCCCCACATATTATTCTCTAAAAACAAGGCCGCGCTGGATTTCCTCCTCTCGCTGTCCGCCACGGAGCAGCGCAGGCGCTCCAACAAGATTTTCCACAAGGGCAGGCTGGTAAAG
>CAYPTM010000286.1:0-3933 GCA_964413345.1 uncultured Elusimicrobiales bacterium | reverse complement strand
ACGTGATGTGCGGCATAGACAAGCCCTATGACAGCGACGTGAAGGCCACAGCCAGCGCGACCTCGACCAGCAACAAGCTGCAGAACGGCACCTGCCTGGCCAACGTCAACTACGTCTACAGCAAGGTCATAACCACGCTGGAATTCGCCCACAACGAAACCGAGTACTACGACATCGCTGCCGCGAACTCTTACACCAGCAAGAGCAACCGCATGCAGATGACGATGAAGTACCTGTTCTAGGAAAGACCGGCATAAGAGAAAGGCGGCCCGAAAGGGCCGCCTTTTTTATTGCATGGGGAAAAACCGGAATGTCAGCAGTTATCCACTATGACAAGCTTGCCGCGGGCGCGCAGCTTGTCGGCTATCAGCGGCACTATGACGGAGCGGGGAAGAACGCCCAACTGCCTGAAAATGATGTTCGAGTGTCCCGGATTGCTGGCCCCCCCTATGCGAAAATGGACGCGGTCCGCCGCCAGAAGGAAGGCTCTCAGGCGGGTGACCGGCGAAGCGGCATCGAGGTCCTCCTCCCGCGCCTCCAGAATGTTGAAAAGCTGGTTGAGAGTCAGGGCGCCCTCTGTCACCAGGTCTATGCCCTCGATAAAATGCTCGGGAGGCTCGAAGGGAGTCCCGCCAGTGCCGGTGCGTATTTCCCTCCCGGAGAGTCTGGCGCAAATATCAGAGGTGGTTGAGCCGCAGACGACCTTTATTCCGTCGCTGGAAATGAACTTGGACACGAACTCGGAATCGTCCTCCGATTTTATGGGCGGACCTGTCAGTATCTGCACCGTCTTTCCGGGACGGACGGAAAAAAGGACGGCGGTGGCGTCATCGCCATGCCTGCCGCCGCAGAGGCGGCCCGCCTCTTCGACCAGCAGTTGCGGCAGGAGAGAAAGACTCCGTCCGTCATGAATGGCCCTGTTTACAAAATCCCTTGTCCCCTCGATGGTAAGCCCCTGCGGAAGCGGCCCGCCAAGCCCGGCCTGCGTGATTCCGTCGGAGACTACGATGAAGCCGCTGCCGGGACGCAGCTTGAAAAGCGTCTCCCCCACGACCTCGCCCGACATGGTGAAAAAGCGCTGCTTGGCTATGGACGCGGTTCTGGCCTCTATGAATATCGGAGCGGGCATTTCATAGGAAACGGCGCTCGCGGAACCGTCCGGAAGAATACGTATGAGCGTGAAGGCGGAGAAGAGGATATCCTCGGTGCGCGCGCGGTGAAGGGTTTCCACAAGGCTGGCGGTGGCCTCGTGCACGGAAAAACCGCGCTTCAGGAGTTCCGAAAGCCGGGCCGAGAACATCTGCGCCGCCAGGTTGGCCTTTATGCCGGAACCGATGCCGTCCAGCACCATGAAAGTGGCGCCGTCGGCCTGGCGGTCCTCGAACACGAGGTCGCCGCAGACGCGCTGGCCGTATTTGACGGCCTGGGCCTGCACCAGAACGGGATGCTTATACTTGGCGTCCAGGCGTATCATTCTGTTCATCGGCCAGGCTGATGAGTTTTTTGACCAGTTCCTCGCCCTTGGCCGTGCTTTCGCCGAGATACCTGGCCATTTCCTGCGCCATGTGTATCTGGTGCGCGAGCAGTTCGTTGGCCTGGGCCACGGTCTGCCCGCGCAGTTCCTCTATGCGCTTACGCGCGTCCAGGGGGGCGGTCATATTGATGAATATGCCGACTATCTGGCCTTCCTCTTTAATCGAATATATCATCTGGCGGCAGACAACGCCGTATTTCCTGTGGCGGAAAACCGCGTCCATATGCTCCTCCACCCCGGCGGCCACCTTCTCGAACGGGTCGGCGTCTATGAGGTAGGAGATGCGCCTGCCCAGCAGGTCGTCGGTGCAAGAGAACAGCGAACGGAAGGCAGGGTTCATGCTGATTATCTCGAGCCCGGAATTGAGGACCACTATGCCGTTGGGACTGGTGGAAATGATGCGGTCGGTGCGCTGTTCGGCGCGGCGGCGCATCAGCGGTATGCACATCTCGGGCACCGCCATTCCTTCAAGCACGGCTATGGCCTTTTCCCGGCAGGAATTATAGCCGCAGGCGCCGCAGTTGAGCTGGTCCTCCTTGTCCCCCTTGCCGGTCTTTTCCAGCACGCGCTGGATTTCCTCTTCGGAAAACCCGGCGCGGCTTTTGAACTCCCTTGGGGCGAACGACGCCGCGCACAGGGCGCGCAGCTCGCCTTCGGCAGCGCCGGCTTCGTCTGGAACGCATGAGCATGAAGCCGCCGGCGTACCGCTTTCCACACCGCCTTCCTGTTGTTTCTGCCCTTTGGGGCCGCCTGATGCCGTACCATGGGTTTCTTCACTATGGCGGCCCGCCGATGTTTCGTCTGTTGCTTTTTCCATTGATGACAATGGCGATGAGGTCGTGCGGGAGTTCTCCGCCGCACCGGGTTTTCCTTCGCGCATAGCCGCGTGGGGGTCAGCAGCCGCGCTCTTTGAGGCGTAAGCGATTACCAGGGAGCGGCGCTCAAGCGCCCCGCTGGAAGATTTAAGTCCGGGTCCGTTTATGCAGCCGTCCCGGCAGAAAAGGGGTTCAAGCACGGCCTTCCAGCCGTCCAAGAGGCTTTGCAGGGCCTCCTTTACGGCCGCCGGCCCGGTGACGGAAAGGGTTTCCTGACTTACGAGACCGGACTCGAGACCCGCCGCTTTCAGAAAGCCTCCGGCCACGGGATAAAGGCGCGCCTCGCCCTTCGGGCAGTCGTCGAAAGCGCTCTCCTCGCACGAAGCGAGCTCTATGCCGCTTTTGGACAGCCATTCGCCAAGTTCCTCGAAGGTAAGGACGGCATCCACCGCATCCGCCACGTCGGGGCGGTCCAGTTCGGACTTCTTAGCTATGCAGGGGCCGATGAACACTACCCTGGAGCCGGGGCCCATCCTTTTTTTGAGCATGCGGCCATGCACCACCATCGGGGAGGCCACGGACATGATGGTCTGGCTCAGTTCCGGCTTATACTTTTCTATATAGTTGACCGCCGCGGGACAGGCCGAACAGATGGACTGTCCGCAGCGTGCGGCATCCGCGCAGGCGCCGGCGGCATAATGGGCGCCGACGGCGGTTTCAGCCACCAGGGAAAAACCAAGCCTGCGCAGGGCGGAAACCAGCCGCCCCGCCTGCCAGCCGGGAAAGGCCGCCGCGAAGGACGGCGCAAGGCTGACGGCAACCTGCGCGCCGGAAGCGATGAGCGCCTGGGCATCCGCGATATCGCGGCGATAAGTCTTCGCGCCCTGCGGACACTCCCTTATGCACGCGCCGCAGTTGATGCATCTTTCCGGCTGGACCGACGCCTGCCCGTTGGCCATGCTGATGGCGTTGACGGGGCACACCCGCAGACAGCGGTGGCAGTCCCGGCAGCGGGCCGTAAGGGTATAGACTATCTGCTGTTTTTCAGGCGTCATATCCGCTCCGTAAGTCTGGAATCAGGCTCTGCCGGAAAGAGCCGCCTACTTGCGCGCCGCCAGGGCTTTCTTAAGTTCCGCCTTGGCGGTTTCGGGGGTGCATTTCTCGATGCGCCTGTCACCAATCTTTATGACCGGCCCCTTGTTGCAGGCCTCGAAGCAGAAGGAAGCCTTTATATCCACCTGCCCGGACAGCCCTTCCTGCTCTATATGGTCGGCCAGCGCCTTGAACACTCCCTGCGCCCCCTTGAGGAAGCAGCCGGTGCCGAAACACACGTTGACAGCCAGCTTGGGCTCCCCTGCGGGGCGGGTAAGCTCGATGCTCTCGTCGCTTATGCGCTTGCGGTTAGAGTAGTGCGTATGCAGCATGCCGTGCGCCTTTTCCCCTCCCGGCTTGCCGAGAGTGTTCTCGTAAAGCTCGTTGATGTAGGGGTTCTCCTGCGACTTGTGCAGCTGCAACATCTTATCATTCTCGTAGAGACCCTTGGCACGTTTAGAGCGGACAGAAGTGTCCTTGTAGACCGGCTGT
>CAYPTM010000285.1:0-3935 GCA_964413345.1 uncultured Elusimicrobiales bacterium | reverse complement strand
CCATCTGCTTCATGCGCTCCTTCCAGCCGCCGGACAGTAGCGGAGCCGCATCACGCAGTTTGCCCCACGCAAGGGAAAGCGACTCCACGGCGGAAATGCAGAGGAAAGGAGTCAGCATCATAAGATGGTATTCCCGCGTAGCGTTGACCAGAAGCACCACCACCGCCGCGACAGGGACGACAATGCGGGCTATCAGCTTTTCCCCGGCGGGACGCTCCGCGGCGAGGAATGACGGCAGCCAGGCGGCCAGCAGGGCCGCGTATATCCGCCAAGCATCCCACGAGATGAAGATGTAATTGCCTATGCGGTTTGAATACGCGCCGGAAACGCGGAACCCAACTCCAAGATAAAAGAAATCGTTCAGATAAGCCTGAAAATTGCCGTAATGCCAGACCAGCCACAACGGCACTGCGAGGGAAAGAAAACTTCCCAGCGCGGAGAAAATAAGCGCCACGCCAAAGTCGCGCGTTCCCCGGTTAAAAAGATAAATAAGCGGCGGCACAACGCAGAACGGAACAACACTCTCATTAAATGAAAAGCCAAGACCGCACAGCAGGCCGGCAAAAAACATCCCGCGTTTGCCTTCGGCGGACAAGGCGCACAGTATTCCCCCGCAGAAAAGGGCCATGACCGGTATCAGGTGGTTCCGCCCAAGCCCGGCCTGAAGCTGGGGCTGATAGATGAAAAGGCACGCCGCTGACAAGGCTAGCAGGGCCTTCCCGCGCGAAGCAAGCGCCGCGCGGCACAGCGCGTAGAACACGGAGCAGAATACCGCCGTGAAGAAAACGTAAATAAGCCGGAAGACGAGCGGAGTCTCCCCGAACAGGCGCATTACTGCGGCGTTAAGATATATTGAAAGACTGTTCTGGCCCACGGGCCAGTCGTTATGCGGCACATAACCGGCGTTGACGAGGCGGGAAAGCCAGCCGTAATAGCCCATGTCCTCGCTCATCGGAAGGCCGAGGAACGGCAACGTAAAGACAAGCCCTATGCAGACAGCCGCCGCATAGGGCCACAATTTTCCGGTCAGGGTTTCTTCGGATGAAAAATCAGGCATGACCGCGCTTTTTAAGCGCGCCTTCCCGTTCGAGCAGTTTAATCTTGGCCGATATTCCGCCGGGAGCGGAAAAGCCGCCCATTCCCCCGTTCTTCCTTATCACACGGTGGCAGGGGACAACGGGGGCGAACGGATTTTTGGAAAGGCCGTGCCGACCGCGCGGGCCGCGCCCGGACAGCCTATGGCGCGGGCGATGTCCCCATAACTGCGGGTCTCTCCTTCAGGTATGGCGGCACAGGCAAGCCACACCTTGCGCTGAAATGGCGTATACTTCTCCATCTCCTTCAGGATTTTCTCCGGCAAGCGGCTTTTCTTCATTTCCCCGCCCCCTTCTTTTCGTCAGGTTTGAAAAAATGGCTTATGGTGATATGGTATACGACCGTTTTTCCGGCGAAAGGATGGTTGAAGTCGAGCGTCGCCGTCTTATTGCCGACAGCAATTATCACAGCCTCGAACTTGCGGCCGTCCGGCAGGGAGCCTTCCACTTTCTTTCCCGGCTCAGGAGGCGGAGCTTTTGGCAGGCGCTCCAGCGGGAATTCCTTCACGTTCTCCTGCAGGTGTTCGCCGAATCCATCCTTCGGGGCTATGGTGACGGAAAACTCCTCTTTTTCCTTTCTCCCCTCGAAAGCCTTTTCGAGGGCGGGAAGGAGCTGGCCGGAGCCGTAGACAATTTCACCCAGCCGCACCCCTCCTCCGAGATTGGCGCCCTGTTCGTCCAGAATGGTGTACTCAAAGCGCACGCCCGTGCCCCGCTCCACCCGCGGGGTCTTGAGAAAGCACCCCGCGAGCGGCAGGACCAGAACCAGTGAGAGCAGCCAGCGCGTCAATCAGCCTCCACAGTCGCAACCGTTCCGTAGGAGGAGAGAGGCTTGTCGAACTGCGCGGCGTCGCCCGACACGAAAATAAGGGCGGCGTCGGGGTTATACCAGCGCTTCGACACTTCCAGCACCTTGTCGGCCGTGACAGCCGCTATGTAGGAAGGATACTTCTCCACATAGTCGTCCGGATAGCCGTAATATTCGTTGGACATCCTGTCGTCCAGAACGGACATCGGCGTGGAGAAGCGGAACACGTAGGAATTGACTATGCCGTCCTTGGCGCGGGCCAGCTCATCCGCTCCGGGAGCGGCGTTGCGCATACCCTGTATCTGCCTGATGATTTCATCAAGAGCAACGCCCACAGTCTTGTTCTTGGTACCGCAGAAAGCCATGAGCGAGCCCACGGTGTTTGTGCGGATGGGCATGCTGTACACGCTGTAGGCAAGCCCCTTGTTGGTGCGCACTTCGGTGAAGAGGCGCGAACCCATGCCGCCGCTGCCAAGCACGGCGTTAGCCACATACATGGCCTCCTGGTCGGGATGGCGGCGCTTGGGACCGGGCTGGACAAGCACCATCGGTGCCTGCGGCAGCTGCTTGGATATGTAGAACACCTGCCTGCCCGAGGGAAGGGCCGGGGCCACTATTTCCGGCAAAGGCGCGTCGGTCTTCTCCCACTGGCCGAAAGCCTTGGCAAGAGCGTCCTTCATCTCCGCCGCCTTGAAATCGCCGGCCACCGCAAGAATTGTCCGGTTGGGGCGGTAGAAGCTGGAATGGAAGGCCTTCATATCTTCTACGGTTATGGACTCAACCCCGGCCTTTTCCGGACGGAACGAGTACGGATGGTTAAGGCCGTAGAAACGGCGGTACGCCTCGCGATAAACCATTGTCTGCGGATTATCGTTGCGGCGCTTTATCCCGTCTATCATCCCGTCCTTTTCCACCTTCACCTTTGCTTCC
This sequence comes from uncultured Elusimicrobiales bacterium, assembly GCA_964413345.1. Taxonomy (GTDB): domain Bacteria; phylum Elusimicrobiota; class Elusimicrobia; order Elusimicrobiales; family Elusimicrobiaceae; genus CAYPTM01. Next base: position 1,103 of record CAYPTM010000285.1, on the reverse strand, counting down.
TCGAAGGCGGGACGCTGGAGTATCTCAGCCGTCATGTCCAGCACTTCGGGCAGGTTCTTGGAAAGGCAGACGGCGTTCAGGCTGGCCTCCTCAAGGGAGAGTTCCGCCTCTATGTCCGCGCCGATGAACTCCAGCCTGGCGTTGAGGTCGTCCGCCTTGTACTTGGCGGTTCCGGCAGCGCGCATGGAAGAAGCGGTCAGCGAAGCGAGCCCGGCCTTATCCGCCGTGTCGTACTGAGAGCCGGTGCGGACAAGCGCGGAAATACGGACGCTGGGAAGAGTATGGTCCTCCAGCATGTAGACTATGAGCCCGTTGGGCAGCACATAGCGTTCGGCCTGCGGCGGCGTGAATTTCAGCGCCGGAGCGGGCGGAAACACGGGCGGCTTGGCGGCGGCCGGCCCGGACGCGGCGCACACAAGCGCCGCGCATACGGCAAGAAGCGTCAGATTGTTTTTCATTGCTTGTTCTCCTTGCCCGCCGCGGGGGCGGCAGGGGCGGGGGCGGGAGTTTCGGGATTTTCCAGCCACACCGCGGTGCGGTTGGAGCGTGTGAAATATTTGGAGGTCACGCGGGAGACATCTTCCGGTTTGACGGAGCGCAGCTTTTCAAGAAGCTGCCAGTCATAGCGCCAGTCACCCTGTATCATCTGGCTGTAGGCAAGGGTATGGGCCATGCCCATGTTCTGCTCCATTTCCTTTATTATGTCGGCCTCGTACTGGTTGACAATCTTCTGCAGCTCCTCCTGCGAGGGGGGCTGCTGCTTGAGCTTGTCCAGCTCGCCGTAGACGCCGCTTTCCAGTTCCGCGACAGTATGCGGAGCCCGGGGCGCGCCTATGAATATGAACAGGTTAGGGTAGCGGACGCCGGGCGTTCCTGAACCCGCGCCTATGCCTGACGCAACCTGGCTGCCTTCCACCAGGTTCTTGTAAAGCCGGCCGGTGCGGCCGCTGGAAAGCACGGACGCGGTCATGAACAGGGCCGGATAGTCAGGCGACGTGCTGCCGGGAACGCGGTAACCAAGGGCGAGCATGGGCTCGGCCTTGAAGAAAACGGCCACGCGTTTTTCGGCGGTAGGGGCAGGGTCTTCCGTCTTGAGCACCTGC
>CAYPTM010000284.1:0-3940 GCA_964413345.1 uncultured Elusimicrobiales bacterium | reverse complement strand
GGTGGTCGCCGTATCATTAAAAAAAAAAATGAATTATTCGAAAAAATTGAAGAGGCCTTGAATTCTCCCGGACCTTTGTTTTGTGATGTTATAATGCAATCAGATCAGCTATTTGCGCCGCGATCATCGTCTCAGCGTTTACCAAATGGTAGAATGATTTCGAAGCCGTTGGAAGACATGTATCCATTCCTGGACCGTGACGAATTCGCGGACAACATGCTTGTCCCGCACTGGCCGGAAGGATAGTGCCAGATTGACGGCTTGAGCCGTGTGTCATGCCGCCTCTTGTTGCCTGTCGCGGCTGCTTTTGGAAGAAAAGGATTTAACGTTGAATTCTTCGGCATTTTTCTGCGTACAGGGAAGACGTTTCGCGGCCGACACTTCGCTCGCGGAACGGGATTCTTTCGAAGTGCGTTCTCTTCCCCGTCCATATAAGGTGTCCTGGTCGGAAGATAAAGACGTGTTTTCCGGCATACGGGAATTCATGTCCGGGAATGCCGCCAGCCTTTTGCTGGCTGATGGGAAGGTCCTGTCATTGCATGGCGCTTCCCTGCCCCGCGGCGAAAGGGTTTTGGATTTTTCTGCGGCCGAAGACTCCAAGACGATGGATGGCGCCGCCCGCGTTCTTCATTTTCTGGCCGCTAACGGAATTACAAAGGGCGGGGCGCTCATTGTCGCTGGCGGCGGCATAGCGCAGGATGTCGGCGGTTTCGCCGCCGGTATGTATAAGCGCGGCGTACCTTTGATTTTATACCCGACCACTCTCCTCGCCATGTGCGACAGCTGCATCGGCGGGAAGGTCAGCCTCAATTACAGTGGGGCCAAAAACCAGCTCGGACTGATTTACGCGCCGCGCGAAGTTGTTATCAACCCGCATTTCCTCAGGACGCTGGACAGGCGCGACCTGCTCTCCGGAATGGGGGAAATACTCAAGACTTTTATCATTGGCGGCGAAGAATTCCTTGAGTTGTATGCCCGCAGGGTAAAGGACGGCATGCCCGGCAGGTTCGAAGATTTCCGCGCGCTTATCCTCTGTTCGCTGAGCGTGAAGCGCGCCGTGGTCGAGGGTGACGAGTTCGAGCTGGATCACCGCCGCGCGCTGAATTACGCGCATACGGCGGGACATGCCGTGGAAGCCCTTAGCGGTTATGCAGTCCCGCACGGACAGGCCGTGGCAGCCGGCATGATAATCATGAACGAGTTCTCCTGCCGCCGCGGGCTGATGAAACGGGAAGAAAGTTCCAGGTTCCGGACTTTGGCCCTGGAACTGCTGGACGCCGCGTCGCTTAAGGCCCTGCGGGCGCTTCCCGCCGGGGATTTGACCGGGCCTATGAGAAAGGATAAAAAATCCCTTTCGGAAGACGTGTTCCTTGTGCTGCAGAAGTCCGCCGGGGAGACGGTTTTTCTCCGGGAACGGCTGGACGACAGCTTCCGGGCGGAGATGGCGGATATAGTCAGGCGGGAATTCCAGTCCTGACGGGTTGTGCCGGTTTGTTAATATTCAGATCAATACGGAGGGCGCATGAAAGTCGTGTTGCTGGCGGGAGGTTTCGGTACAAGGCTGAGCGAGGAGACGGATATTAAGCCAAAGCCCATGGTGGAGATAGGCGGCAACCCCATGCTCTGGCATATCATGAAGATATACTCCAGCTACGGATTCAATGACTTTGTCGTCGCGCTGGGCTACAAGGGATATCTGATAAAAGAGTATTTCTCCAATTACTTTCTGCACCAGTCGGATGTTACCATCGACATGCGCAAGAACAAGCTTGAGGTGCATAACTGTCACGCCGAGCCCTGGAAGATAACAATGATAGATACGGGCCAGGGCACCATGACTGGCGGCCGCATAGCCCGCGTGCGTGACTATATCGGCGATGAGCCCTTCATGCTCACTTATGGCGACGGCGTGGCCAACGTCAATATCGCCGAACTGGTGAAATTCCACAAGAAGCACAAGAAGCTCGCCACCATAACGGCCATACAGCCGGCCGGCCGCTTCGGCGCGCTCAATATAAACGAAAGCAAAAAGAACGTGATGTCCTTCACCGAGAAGCCGAAAGGCGACAACGCCTGGATAAACGGCGGTTTCTTTGTCGTGGAACCGGAGGCTCTTGACTATATCGAGGGCGACTCCACGATTTGGGAAAAGGAGCCGTTGCAGAATCTCGCGGCGGAAGGCGAGCTGATGGCCTACAAGCACCATGACTTCTGGAAGTGCATGGATACTCTCCGGGACAAGCAGGAGCTGGAGTCCCTGTGGACGTCCGGCAAGGCTCCCTGGAAAGTCTGGAAATAGCGGCCTTGCGGCCGTCCGGCCGCGAAGGGTGATTTTACCGTGAAAAAACTGGCGGCCCTGTTTGGAATTGACGGCGCGGTTCTGGCCATAGTGCTGAACCGCGCCTTCATGATTATTCAGGCGCCGCTGTTCATTTATTTCCTGCTCCGCTATCTGTCGCCGGCGGAGCAGGGTTTCTGGTACACGTTCAAGAGCCTCTCCGCTCTCAGTGTCTTCGCGGAGCTGGGTTTCACCGTCATCATAACGCAGTTTGTAAGCCATGAATTCGCCCATCTGAAAATGCGCGGCGGATTCCTGCGCGGAAGCCGGCAGGGGCGGGACAGGCTGTTCAGCCTGGTGATGTATGCCATGCAGTTTTACCTGTTCGTGGTCCCGCTTGTCGTGCTCCTGCTTTCCGGGGCGGGGGCTTTGGTTTTCCGCAGGGACAGCGGGGTTGTGCTTGCCGCGTGGCTGTGCTACAGCGTTCTGGGCGGCGCCAATGTCGTAACTACGCTCGTGCAGGCAGTCTACCAGGGCCTGGACAAAGCGGCGGAAGTTCAGCGTAACGTGCTGGCCGGCACCGTCGCCATATTTGCATGCACCTGTTCGCTGCTGTGGCTGAAGGCCGGCATTTGGGCGCTGGTCTTCGGCACTTTCTGCGGAATAGCCCTGATGCTGGTCTTGCTGTGGCGTATTTCCGCGCCATTCTGGCTGCAGCTTGCACGGCACCGCTTCCGTTCCCGCCCCAGCTGGTTCAGGGAAGTGGTGTCCCTGCAGTGGCGTTATGCCATAAGCTGGATATCGGGCTATCTGACCTTTCACTTCATGATACCGGTGGCCAAGTATTACGCCGGTCCTGTGGAGGCTGGGCGGCTTGGGATGTCAATTTCGATGGTAAGCGCAATACAGGCTCTCGCCGGGGCGTGGGTAATGGCCCGCATACCTCAACTCAACATGATGGTCGCGCTGAAACAGAGAGAAGAATTGCATGCCCTCATGTCGAAAATCCAGAGGGTGAGCATGTTTGCTTTCTGCGGCTGTGCGTTGGCGCTGGTGGCGGCTGTGTTATGGGTTTTTCCGCTGCTTCACTGGCAGGACAGAATCCTTCCTTTGTCCCAGATTCTTTTGTTGCTGCTTGTCGTGTGCTCCAATATAATAACAGGGAACTGGGCTTTTTATCTCCGTGCGCATAAGGAAGAGCCGTACATGCTTATCTCCCTGATAATGAGCGTGACGCTCGCTGCCTGCGTCTGGGGCGGTATGATGTTATATAAAAGCACATTTTTCGCCGTGGCCTCCTACGCCGTCCTGGGCTGGCTTGCCCTTTTTGCCGCCCGCGTAATTTACGTGAACAAAAGGAAGGAATACGATGCGGTCAAATAAGCTCGGCCTTTATCTTGTCACTTACAACAGGGCCCGCTTTCTGGAAAAAACGCTCGCGGCCCTGGCGGACAGTCCTTTCGCCTCATGCCGGCTGACGATACTGGATAATTGCTCCACCGATGATACCCCGCAGGTGTGCGCGGCGTTCGCCGGACGGTTCCCTGACTGCCGAGTCGTGCGTCATTCGCGCAATGTCACCGGAAACGGCAATTATCTCCATGCTGTTGAGATGTCGGACACCGAGTATGTATGGGTTATCTGCGATGACGATACTTATGA
>CAYPTM010000283.1:0-3940 GCA_964413345.1 uncultured Elusimicrobiales bacterium | reverse complement strand
TGTCATGTCCGGTTTCGTGGAAGCCTACATAACCCCGTTTTCCCTCGCCCTGGGGGCAAGCCCGGTGCAGGTTGGTTTCATCAAGTCGTTTCCGTCCCTGCTGGGGGCTGTTGTCCAGATTTTCACCGAAAAATTCCTGAAGCTGTTTTCCACCCGCAGGGACATGGTCGCGGACCTTTGTCTCGTTCAGGCCTGCGTCCTGTGCGGATTTGCGCTCACGCCGTCGCTTCCTGACGGCCTGCGCCTTGGCATATTCATGCTGCTTGCGGTGCTTTACACCGCGCTTGGGCTTGTGGTGAACCCGCCCTGGGCCAGCCTTATGGCCGATTATCTGCCGCCGGAAAAGCGGGGGGCGTTCCTGGGCTGGCGGGAGAAGTTCATCGGCTGCGTATACGTCGGTGCGGGGCTTGTGGCCGGACTGATTCTAGACCGATTCGGGCGCGGCACGCTTTACGGTTTCGTCCTGCTGTTTTCCGTCGCCTCCGCGGCCCGCTTCGTTTCGGTCCATTATCTGCGCCAGATGTACGAGCCGCCCATGCGGGCGGAAGCGAAGGATTCCTCTTCCTTCCTGATGTTCCTGCTGAAAGCGGGGAAGGACAACGTGGCGATATTTACAGCGTCCTGCGGCGCGCTGCTTCTGGGAACCTATCTCGCCGCTCCGTTTTTCAGCGTCTATCTGCTCGAAGGCCTTCATGTTCCATATTGGCAATACATGATAGTCATGCTGGTGGGGCCGCTGACCACTTATCTGGCCAGCAAAAAATGGGGGGAACTGGCAGACAGGCACGGCTGTCTGGCGGTATTGCGTGTGGCCGTGGTCTGCATACCCTTTGTGGCGGTTTTCTGGGCGCTGTTCCGTAATTTCTACGTCCTGATACTTATTGAGGCTTTTTCCGGCGTGGCCTGGGCGGCGTATGTGCGCGGCTCCGGCAATTTTATATATGACGCCGTCCCCTCGAATCTGCGAGCTAAATACATAGGTTTTTTCGGGGTGGTGGTCGGCGCCGCCCAGTTCGCCGGCACTCTTGCTGGCGGATATCTCTACGTCTGGCTTCCCAAAATAAGCGGCCATGCCTTCATTTCCGTGCTTATACTTTCAGCCACAATGCGTTTCCTGTCAGCCATTCCCTTCCTGATAAAGCTGAAGCCCGTGCGGGTGCACAAGCCGCTGGACAGGGAAACCCTGCTCAAGGCCTTCATGCCCAAATTCTTCTGGAATTATTAAGCGGACCAAACCTGTTCAGCCATTTTCACAACACGACTCAACGCATTGCCAAGGTGATGCTGTCATGCGCTCTGGTTTGTAAAAAAGAACGGGCGGACTTTCCAGTCCGCCCGCGCAATTGTTTTGAGGCAGGTGTTCTCAGTTTTGCTGTCCGTCTGTGGATGACGGCCTGAGCTTGTCATAAAGCAGCGACGCCGCTACGGAGGCCGCCAGAACTGCCAGGACTATAAAGAGGGAGAGTCCCGTGCCTATTTTGATGAAAGACGAAACGAGCATCTTGCAGCCGACGAAGAACAGTATCACCGATATGCCGTATTTGAGGAAGCGGAACACGCTCATGAGTCCCGCCAGCAGGAAGTAAAGCGCCCGCAGGCCCATGATGGCGAAGATGTTGGAGCTGTATACGATGAAGTAGTCCTTCGATATGCCTAGGACTGCCGGTATTGAGTCCACGGCGAACACCAGGTCGCTCGCTTCGATGACTATGAGCGTGGCGAACAGCGGCGTGGCCATGAGAACGCCATTGTGCCTGACAAAGAAACTTTCCCCTTCCGTCTGGTCCGTAAACGGCAGGAATTTCTTGAAGAGCTTCAGCACCGGGTTCTGTCCGGGGTCCATCCGCTCGTCATCGCTCTGCGTCAGCATCTTTATGGCCGTGAACACCAGTATCGCGCCGAAGACGTAGATGAGCCAGTGGAACTTGTGGAGAAGGGCTACGCCAGCGAATATGAGTATGAAACGCATCACCACGGCGCCCAGTATGCCCCAGTGCAGTATGCGCGGCTGGTATTTGGCGGGCACGCCGAAATAGGTGAATATCATCACGAAAACGAACATGTTGTCCATCGAGAGGGAGTACTCGATGATATAGCCGGTCAGGAACTCAAGCGCCTTCTCCTGGCCTTCCACCACGTAAATGCCGAGGTTGAAAAGCAGCGCCACGGATATCCATGCGGCGCACCAGCCTGCGGCTTCCTTGAGGGAAACCTCGTGAGATTTTTTGTTTATGATGCCCAGGTCAATATAAAGCAGGGCGGCTATGACAAGATTGAACGCAATCCACATTATCGTGTTTATCGACATTGAAAACCCCTGTTATTGTAGTACGTTCATTATAGTAAATCGCGGGGATTTGGGAATTGCTATAATCTATACAGCAGGATGTTTTATTTCTCTGACCCGGCGGTATAATGGAAACCATAACTCAGCTTTTTCAACTGGCCCAGCAGTTCATAGATATTTTTCTTCATCTGGACGCGCATCTCAACATGTGGGCCGGAAGTCTCGGGCCGTGGCTCTATGTCCTTCTGTTCGCCATAATTTTCTGCGAAACCGGGCTTGTCGTCACCCCTTTCCTCCCCGGCGATTCCCTGCTTTTCGCTGTCGGAGCCCTGTCCGCGACTGACGGCTCTCCCATACACATAGGCTACGTCTGCTTCCTTCTCTGGATTGCCGCGGTTATGGGCGACGCGGCCAACTACCACATCGGCAAGTGGTTCGGCCCGAAGGTCTTTTCCAAGGACGACAGCATCTGGCTCAACCGCAAGCATCTGGAGCGCGCCCACAAGTTTTACGAAAAATACGGCGGCAAAACCATCATATTCGCGCGCTTCATTCCGATAATACGCACCTTCGCTCCGTTCGTCGCGGGCATAGGGACCATGAGCTACTGGCGTTTCGGGGTATATAACATACTCGGCGGTTTCCTGTGGACCTTCTCCTTCCTGCTGCTGGGCCACAAGTTCGCCAATCTGCCCATAGTCAAAAAGAACTTCCATTACGTCCTTCTCGCCATAATCATCATCTCGGTCATCCCCGGCGTTGTGGAATATCTGCGCGCCCGCAGGGAGCACCGGGCGGCGGCGGAAGGCCAGCCCGCCGCGTAGGCGGTTATGCGCGCGTTACTGGCTGCGGCGCTGCTGTTTGCCTGCGGCCTGGTGTCCGCGCAGGAGCTGCCCAAACCGGCCGAAGGCTGGGAGGAGTTCCTCTCGGCTCAGAGTATCTCCTCTCTGCGGGGCGACTATGTGAACCGCTCATTCGCCCCCATTCCCGTAATACCTCTGGAGGAGGTAAAAACCTCCACCTACCACTGGCATACCCCCTATACGGGCATGCTCAACACCGCTGTCGGCGTCCTGTTCTATCTTCCCAAGAAGATGGTGCCGAACAGGATGATATACGCCGATTCAATACATGAAAACCTTGCGGAACGCTTCGTCACTATCGCGGAAGGTATGGACAAGATGATGTCCCGGCGGCGGGACCCGAGGGAAAACCGCAGCCAGTTCAACCTTACCATGGCGGCCACTTTCAGCCGCAAGGACACGCCGGACATTGCTCCTTCCGTCGGCTGCCAGCTCGATTTGCCCCGCACTTCCGGCAGGCTGCAGCTTGTTGTGGACCATGTCGCCAACGAGTTCAAGCAGAGGGTGGACAGGGAGGAAAGCATCGATGACGCGCAGAACCGTATCGCCCAGGGCCGTCCCGCCGGAGGCGGCACGTCCATAGGTCTGCGCTACATACACCGCATCTCGAAATTCATCGAGCAGCATTTCGACGCCGGTGTCACCTACAAGCTTCAGTTCAATAACCTGACCAAGCCGCCGACGCCCTACGTCCGCACCAGCCTGGGCACCGCGTGGAAAAAGAGGATTTGGGCCGGCAGGGCTTTCGCCCAGTCCGCCTGGAACGGCGTCGGTCGACTGGAAAACACGG
>CAYPTM010000282.1:0-3975 GCA_964413345.1 uncultured Elusimicrobiales bacterium | reverse complement strand
CCTTGTTGTTTTCATCCCGGCTTATTGCTCCTGCGGGGCATGCCTCTTCGCATGGAACGGAGACATGAATTATGGCGTGGAAGGGGCAGACTTTCTGGCATTTGCCGCAGTTGATGCATTCCTCCGCGTTAATATGCGCCCGCCTGTCCGATATGGAGATGCACTTCTTTGGGCAGTTGAGCTGGCAGGGATGCGCCATGCAGCCGCGGCAGGCGTCGCTGACATAATACTGGCTCTGGGGGCAGCCGGAGCATGCCGGCGAAATGATGCTCAGTATCCTGGTATCCACCGAGGTTCTGTCCATGGCCCGGGCGGCGTATTCCGACAGGGGCGTGAGCTCGTCAGTCTCATCCTCCGCGCCGAAGCCGAGCACCGCCATCGCCCTGTACTTTATCAGCGCGCGGCTCTTATAGACGCAGCAGCGGCTTACCGCTGTGCCCGCCGGGCGCATTTCCAGGGGCAGACGGTCTATGCTTTCAAGAAGGCGCTTTCCGGAAAATGCGGCGGCTATCCTCATCTGTATTTCATGCACAAGGCGTTTGGCGTTGTTATCGCAAATCATGAGTCTCCTTTTGGTATTACTATTTTACAAAAAGTATTACCAAACTTCACGGCAGACGTCTCAATTGTCGTTAGCCGGGGTCTACGGAATGCCGTCGCCCGCGCTGTTTCTCTTGGCTATGACAGCCGTGGCCCCGTCGGCATGGGCCGGGGTTATTTCTTGAAGGCTATCAGCGCGATATAGTCGCCTTTTTCATGCCCCGGAATTGGCTTTTCCGGACGCGTGTTGGAATGGCAGGGATGGGTGGTGAGCGTTTGCCAACTGGTGACTCCCTTAAACCCGGTTTGCTTTATGACGGCCGTCTTGGCCGCCACCGTTTTCCACTTGGCGCAGGAGAGAAACTCAGCCGGATAGGGCGTCTGGGGAATTCTTCCCTCCAGCTTCGGGTGTTCCCATGAGCCCAGTTCATTGGCAAGCTCGTAAAGCACGCCGTAGCCGCTTTCCGCTGCCACATCAAGCACCACCAGCCTGCCGCCGCGCTTGAGCAGGGTATGGGCGGCGCCGTACGGTCCCGACAGGTCCTCTATATAACTGGAAGAGCCGTTGAAAAGCACGGTATCGAAGTCCCGTTCCGGGTGAGCAGCCAGCTCTTCCGCGGACATCCTCATAAGCTGAAGCCCGCGTTTCTCGGCGATGCGGGACATCGCGTCCGAAGGCTCTACGCCATATTCGATTTCAATGCCGTATCTTTGCCGCAGGGCCTGTTCAAACAGGCCGGTGCCGCAGCCCACGCTGAGCGTCTTGCCCGGCTTTCCCAGCGCTTTCTTCAAAAGTAACAATTCGGATTCGAAGACATTCTCGTTCTTTTGAAACCACCAGTCGTATTCGCTGGCGTATTTGTCGAAAGCAAATTTTTTGCCGCTCGTGCTTTTCATTTCATTCTCCTTTCCATACACATTCGAAAAAATCATGTTCCAGCAGCAGTCCCTTCTCCACGGCTTGCCTCATGAGAGGAATATTATCCGGTTCATCTTTTGCCGCCTGGTCAATCAAGGCGCATATCTCTGCCACCGCCTCCGCATACTCCGGACCGGTGTACAGTTCTATCCAGCGGCGGTAAAGAGTGTCGGGACATCCCAGCGGGGAAAGCCTGTGCGCGATGTCGGCATAGCTGCGGTAGCATGGAAGCATGGCCGCCAGGCCGACGCCAAAAGGCTTTGAGCGGGAATTGTCATCGAGAAAACCCGTGTAGGCCTTGAGAGCCCCGCATGGGCGGGCTTCGGAAATATCCGCCGGGGACAGGCCCAGTGTCACCGCGAAACCGGCGCGCAACTCGCGCTCTGCCTCCACTCCGGCGAGTATATGCCTTTGCAATATAAGTTTCACGGCGGGCTGCGGCGCGCGTTCCGCGAGACTGGCGAGCGCATCCTTGTATGCGTTCAGGTAGAGGGTGTCCTGCAGGACATACCTGCGGAAGGCGGTTTTATCCAGCGATCCGTCTCCCAGTCCCGTAACGAACGGGTGTTCAAGCAGGCGCATGACAAAAGCCCGCTTTTCAAGCCAGATTTGTTCAGAAAATACGGCCACGTAGTTTTACGAGAGTTTCGTCCTGGAGGGAAAAGAGAACGGCGAAAGACTTGGTCTCCCTTCGCTGGCATTACCCAGTTCAGGTTCATGGGATAATCCGCTTTTTAGCGAAACTCTCAGCCCAGTTTACTGAGCTCTCCCTAGCGCTATTATAACGAAATTATGGCGGCGACTGCAAAATCGCCGGATGGCGGGCAATCAGGACGCCTTTTTCCGGTTTGCAGTCCATTCTGTCCGCAGCATTGCATATACGGTATCGTCCGCCCAGGCCTTGCCGGTCCAGAAGCTTTTTTTGAAGCAGGCTTCCTTCCTCATGCCTATGCGTTCCAGTAACTTGATGGAATGCGTATTCCTTGGGTCTGTCGAAGCGGTAATCCTGTGCTTGCGCAGATCCCCGAAGAGATATGCAATGACTAGCAAAACCGCCTCGGTCGCATATCCCTTGCCGTGATATCGCGGGGCCAGCGTATATCCCAGTTCGGCCTGCCATTCCCCTATGAAATGGATGCCGATATCGCCTATAAGGTCACCTGTCGGCTTAAGTGTTATGGCCAGTTGATACCATGTGCCGGGCGTGTCAGGCAGCGTACGAGCGGATATTGCAACAAGCCGTCGTATTTTTGCCCGGGTTACGGGACCATAGCTTTGATATTTGTATATGTCGGGTTTGGAGCGATAGGCGTATATGCTCTCCGCGTCCGCTGGCTGCACTCTCCGCAGCAATAAGCGCGGTGATTCAAGCTCCAGTCCTTCCCTGTTCCGCTTCAAACGCTTCGCCGGCATTGCTTCCCCCCTGTTTTCAGGCTTGGGCCCAGTGTTCTGTTTCAATCTGTCAGCCTTGAGTAATCATTCTCTTATCTTCTTCACGCAGAAAAATTCGCTTGCAGCCGGAACAGATTATCACCCACTCGAAGTAGTAGGCCTGCCCAGGCTTTCGTTTGCCGGGTTTGGGCTTTTTGCGGAACATGCCTGCCCCGCATTTGGGGCAGGAGCCGGCTGGCGTTCCGACGTTAACCGCCTGAGCCGGTTTGCCCGCCGCGTCCGGGAACAGGGAGGGCGCAGCCTGCCGTTCAGCTTCCAAAAGCCGCAATTCCTCGATATAGCCGGTATCATCCGGCAGATTCTTCCCTTTGGCCGCCGCTACGGCGAGTTGGTCGCATCGTTCGTTTTCGGGCGTGCCGGCGTGGCCCTTTATCCATTTGAAGGCAAGCGTATGCTTCGCCGCGACATTCAGGAAGCGTTCCCATAAATCCACGTTCTTGGCGCGCTTCTTTGAGGCCAGCCGCCAGCCGTTGCGTTGCCAGTTGCGGACATAGCCGTTCTGGATGGAATCGATGACATATTGCGAGTCGCTTATGACGGTGGCCGTGGACGGGCGGGTCAGCGCCTCCAGCCCGGCGATGACCGCCAGCAATTCCATGCGGTTGTTGGTGGTAAGGCGGACTCCGGCTGAAAGTTCCTTTCTGTGTCCACCGGCGATAAGGACTACGCCATACCCCCCCGGTCCCGGATTGGGTTCGGCCGCGCCATCGGTATAAATCAGTATGCTTTCGGACATTATGATTCCCTTTCTGTTTGTCTTTCTGTCAGTTTAAGGTTTTTCTTTTTGAGTTTGCAGAACTTGGTATAGTCTATCATTATGGCTGGTTTACCCGTTCTGTGATTTTTGGGAGCCGGTGTTTGTAATGTTTATCCCAATTGACAAAAAAAGCCCCCGCATGGCGGGGGCTTTTGTGTGTAAAGAACTTATTTGCTCAGAACTTTGAACTCTATGCGGCGGTTAAGCGTGCGGCCTTCCGGCGTGGAATTATCCGCGATGGGCGCAGCGTCGCCGTAGCCTTTTGTCTCGAAGCGGTCCGCGGCCAGATTCTTGCCCACCAGATACG
>CAYPTM010000281.1:0-4001 GCA_964413345.1 uncultured Elusimicrobiales bacterium | reverse complement strand
AAACGGGAAGGTAGTCGGGGAAGGCTGGCATAAAAAAGCGGGGGGGCCGCACGCTGAAGTTTTCGCGCTGGAGCAGGCGGGAGGGAAAGCAGCAGGCGCGGACCTCTATGTCACGCTGGAACCCTGCTCCCACTTCGGCAAAACACCGCCCTGCGCGGACCTGATAATCAGGAGCGGAATCTCACGCGTGTTTGCCGCCATGAAGGACCCCAATCCGCTGGTAAGCGGGCGCGGCCTGGCAAAACTGCGGAAAGCGGGCATAACCGCGGAATGCGGACTGCTTGAGAAAGAGGCGGCGGAACTTAACCGCGCCTGGCTGAAATTCATAAAAACTGGCATGCCGTACATCACGGTGAAGGCGGGGCAGTCTCTCGACGGAAAGATCGCGACCAGAGAGTACGATTCCAAATGGATAACCTCCGAACCGGCACGAAAATTTTCCCGCGAATACCGCAACATCTTTGACGCCATAATTGCCGGAGCAGAAACCGTCATAAGGGACAACCCCTCCCTGTCCGCACCCGGCAAACCCCTCCTTAAAGTCATAGTGGACGGCCGGCTCAGGGTCTCCCCATCCTCGAAAATTTTCTCCCTGCCGGAAAAAGTCCTCATCGCCTGCACAAAGGAAGCGGCAAAGGCAAACCCGGCAAAAGCCGCCGCGCTTTCCCGCAAAGCGGAACTGCTGCCGCTGTCAGGCAAAAATGGAAAGCTTCCGCTCACCGCGATGCTAAGGGAGCTGGGGGGCAGAGGCATAACCCATGCGCTGTGCGAGGGCGGGGGAACGCTTAACGGCGCGCTGTTCGACGCGAAACTCGTTGATGAAGTAATGTTTTACATAAGCCCGATGATAATAGGCGGAGCGGAGGCAAAGCTCTCCGTGGCGGGGCTTGGCGCGGGACGGATGAAGAACGCCGCGAAAATCCGGAACCTTGCGGTCCGGCGCATCGGGGATGACTATCTTTTCCACGGACGTGTGGAGTACTGAAATGTTCACCGGCATAATAGAGGAGCTTGGAACGGTAAAAAGCGTGTCCCGCGCTGGGAATTTCCTGCGGCTTGAGGTTATGGCGAAAACAGTGCTGGACGACCTCAAAATCGGGGACAGCGTAGCCGTTAACGGCGTATGCCTTACGGCGACCGACATAAAGAAGGACTCCGTCACGTTCGACGCCATGCCGGAAACCGCGACCGCCTCCAACATCGGCAGGATTACAGCCGGCGCGAGAGTAAATCTGGAACGCGCCCTGAAAGTCGGCGACCGCATATCCGGCCACATAGTCAGCGGACACGTTGACTGCGAAGGCATCATACGCTCGCGCAGGATAATGGAAGGGAACACAGCCTTTGAAATAGCCTTCCCGGAAAAGCATTCCGCGCACCTTGTGGAAAAAGGCTCCATAGCCGTGGACGGGATCAGCCTTACCGTCATGCGCAGACGCCACAATCTGGCGACCATATTCGTCATACCGCACACGCTGGAACACACCACGCTGAAAAACAGGCGGCCTTCCGACAGGGTGAATCTGGAATTCGACCAGCTTCTCAAGCGGGCCTGACTGACCCGGCTCCGCCGTAGTGCGACCAGGGGATATCATCATGGAAAACAATGTTTTTGCCAAACCGGCCTTTCTGCTGGCATTATCGCTGATGCTTGGCCTCGCCCGGACAGCATATGCCAAACCCGTGAAAACGGACGTGCTGATAATCGGCGGCGGAGCCAGCGGAACGGCAGCAGCCATACAGGCGGCGCGCATGGGCGTTAAAACCCTGCTGGTGGAGGAGACACCCTGGCTTGGCGGCATGCTTACCTCTGCCGGGGTCAGCGCCATTGACGGAAACCACCGCCTCCCGGCGGGCCTGTGGGGTGAATTCCGGGAAAAACTGCGCGAACACTATGGCGGGGCCGAAGCGCTGGACAGCGGCTGGGTGAGCCACACCCTGTTCGAGCCTTCAGTCGGCAACTCCATACTGAAGGATATGGTCAAGCGCGAGAAAAATGCCTCGGTATGGTTCAACAGTTCGTTCAGGTCCATAAAGCGCGGTGACAAGGGATGGGAGGCGGTCATTCTCCGCGACGGGAAGAAGGAAACGGTGGAAGCCGCTGTCCTCATCGACGCCACCGAACTTGGCGACGCGGCCAAAGCCTGCGGTGTCAAATATGACATCGGAATGGACGCCCGCGCGGAAAGCGGGGAGGCCATAGCCCCGGAAAAGGCAAATGACATTGTGCAGGACCTGACCTACGTGGCCGTACTAAAGGACTACGGCAAAGACGCGGACAAAACAATTCCCAAGCCGGACGGCTACGACCCCTCGCAATTTTACTGCTCCTGCAAATCACAAAAATGCGTGAACCCGAAAGAAGCAAAGCGCCTTGTGGAATGCGAACGCATGCTTGAGTACGGCAAACTGCCAAACGGCAAGTACATGATAAACTGGCCGATAGAGGGAAACGACTACTACCTGAATCTAATCGAGGATTCCAAGGGAAAACGGGAACGGAGACTGGAAGCGGCCAAACTTTTCACACTCGGCTTCGTGTACTACATGCAGAAAGAACTGGGCTTCAGGAATCTCGGGCTGGCGGACGATGAATTCCCCACTAAAGACAGCCTGCCTTTCATTCCATACCACAGGGAATCCCGGCGCATACACGGGCTTGTCCGAATGAATATAAACCATATAGCCGATCCGTTCAATCAGCCGGAAAAACTGTACCGCACCGGAATTGCAGTGGGCGATTATCCCGTGGACCATCATCACGCGCGTTATCAGAACTGGGAAAAACTGCCTGACCTGCATTTCTACCCGGTGCCTTCCTATTCCCTGCCGATGGGGGTGCTGCTTCCCAAAGACGTTGAAAATCTGGTGGTGACCGAAAAATCCATATCCGTGACCAATCTGGCAAACGGCACTACTCGGCTTCAGCCGGTGGTCATGCAGATAGGCCAGGCGGCCGGGGCCATAGCCGCCCTGTCGGTAAAAGAAAAGAAGGACACCTCTAAAATAGGCGTTCGCGAAACGCAGAAAGCCATACTGGCGTCAGGCGGATACATAATGCCGTATCTGGACGTTCCGCCCGGAGACACTTTCTTCCTACCGCTCCAGCGCATAGGAGCCACGGGAATAATGAAAGGCGTGGGCAAAAATGTGGCGTGGTCCAACGAGACCTGGTTCCGGGCCGAGGAACCGCTGCTCGGCAGCGAACTTGAGGGCCTGAAAGAGATTTATCCGAACGCCGGACTTGCCATCTCATCGTCTGCGGTTACGGTAGGACAGGCAATCGGTATAATTGAAGCCATAGCCAAAAGCGAAGGACTCGAACTGAAGGGGGGGAGCGCAAAAACCGCCCGCGAAATATTCGCCAGGTTCGGCGTCGCGGACATTTCCCCGAAAAGAACGATTCTGAGAAGGGAAATGGCCGTCCTTCTGGATTCCGCACTGGACCCCTTCGGCAAAAAACCCGTGGACATGCACGGCGCATTCGGCTATTGACTGGATTGAGGAGACCTGATAGAATATAACTAACCAAGCGGTTAATTATAAGGAAACCATATGTCACGCACCGGCGGAGAAATAACCAGGGCAAGGATACTGGAAACGGCTGAACGCCTGTTTGCCGAAAAGGGCTACAGCGAAACCAGCGTCGGGGATATTGCCAAGGCCGCCGGGGTGAACAAAGCCCTCATATACTATTACTTCACAAGCAAGGACGAATTGCTGCAGACGCTTCTTACAGAAGCGGGGGCCGAGATTGATGCAAAGGTCAAGTACAACCCGCAAAAGCCCACGAAAGACTCCATACGCAAGGAAATGCAGCTTATCGCAAGCAGAAAGGATATTCTGACAATACTGCTGCGGGAGTCTCTGCGGAACGGGAAGGTTAGCGATTTTTTATTCAAGATATGCGAGGACGAAATCAAGCCCCTGCTGAACAAAGCAAATCCCGAGGACAGAAACAGGATTCTAACAATGGAATCTTTTACTGGCGCCATCCCCTA
>CAYPTM010000280.1:0-4016 GCA_964413345.1 uncultured Elusimicrobiales bacterium | reverse complement strand
CGGAACTGCCCATATGGGCCCTGCGCGAAATGATCTGCTCCGCCGTCCACCTGGTGGTGCAGCTTACCCGTTTTGCCGACGGTTCGAGAAAGGTCACCTACGTTACGGAAGTGACCGGCCGCGAGGAGAACCAGATACTTACCCAGGACATCTTCCGCTACATACAGACCGGCGTCGATGACAACGGGAAGGTGGTCGGCAATTTCATATCCACGGGCACGGTGCCCAAGCTTTTCCCGGAATTCCACGCCAAGGGCCTCAACGTGCCGGTGGAACTTTTCTGGACCGAAGAAATGCGCAAACAGCGCGGCAGGGGAAAATAGAATGTTCGCCAGAAACTTTTTCAGGAATGCGGTTTTTGCGGCGGCTGTGGCGGCTGGCCTCGTGCTTGCCCCCCGGGCCGCCTGCGCCACTGTGCTCAACAAGGCGCAGATGGACGAAGTCCTTTGCGCCGGCAAGAAGATGCAGCTTTTCTATTACTACTTCTCCGTTCCGCGGGACCCGCAGGTGGAAAACTACGGCATGGAATGCCGCGGCACCAAATTCCAGATAGCCGCCCCCAAGTGGCTGAACGAGCAGATTCCCCCGATGGCCTCCCGCAAGGTCTGGCGCGACCCCGCCGAGGGCGACCTCAGCGAGGCGCAGGTCTGGCAGGCTCCCGTCGCCATCCTGTACGAGTTTTTCGAATACACCAAGAAGACCTTCCCGGTGGAATACAAGGGCTCGGCCATTCCTCCCGGCCTGCTGGTGAAGGAATACTCCGACATCAAGGTGCGCTACCAGATGTCCCTGGACCGCGTCTACCGCGCGCGTCTCGCCTCGTCCATGCAGGGGCGCGGCCGGGCGGTGCTGTCCTATCTGGACCTTATCAATAAGGAAATGGACGCGCTGATGGACGCCATAGGCCGGGCCGATTCCAATTCCTACGCCAAGGTGGTCATGGCCATTTCCTCCCTGAGCCAGGACGCATTCGCGCAGATGCTGCCGGCTGAGCCGCGCCGCACTGACAAGGATCCCAAGACAAGCGCTCTCGACCAGATACTGCCCAACCTCTTCAAGATAGCCGGTCTTCTGCTGGTGTTCTTCGGCATACGCCATTACCTCGGGGGGGATGAGGAGCGGTTCGGCCACATGATAGCGGATTATGTGGTCAAGACAAAGCAGTGGAAAGAGGCTTACGACAGGCAGTTCATCCAGATAAAGGTTCAATACCTGGTTTTCGTCCCTGTCGGGGTGTTCGTGCTGGCCGGCATGCTCACGTTCAACCTGTGGGGCTTCATCATGCTGTCTCTCATGGGCGTGTATGTGGGGCTCAAGACGCCCATGAAGGTCCTCAATTTCCTCAAGCAGAGGCGCGGCCGGCAGGTGGACGTGCAGCTTATGGACGCGCTCATCCTGCTCTCAAACTCGCTGAAGTCGGGCATGGACATCGTGCAGGGCTTCGACCTGGTGGCCAAGGACCTCGTGCCTCCTATTTCGGACGAGTTCGGCCTCGTGCTGAAGAACTACCGCCTCGGCACTCCGTTTGAAAGGGCTCTCGAGGGCATGGAGGAACGTGTGGCCAGCCGCCTGCTGTCCTACATGATACGCGCCATAGTGCTGCAGCGGCAGGTCGGCGGAAACCTGACCAAGATTTTCGAACGGATTCTGGAGAACATCCGCGAAGAGTCCAAGCTGGAGGAAAAGACCAAGGCTCTTACCGCCCAGCAGAAGATTCAGTCCATAGTGGTGGGTCTGATGCCGTGGGTCATGCTGCTGGTGCTGTTCCTGTTCCAGGGCGAGGTCATGGCAAAATTCTACTTCCAGCCTCTCGGCATGATGGTGCTGCTGTTCTGCGGCGTCTGGATTGCCATAGGCATGAAGGTTGTCCAGAGTCTGGGCAACATAAGGGTATAACATATGGAAATGGGTGCAGCCCGGATTTTCATGTGGATTTTCGCCATCACCAGTTCGATGGCGGTGTATGTCTTTTTCCAGCGCCTGCTCATGCCGGAAAAGAAAGAGGAAGGCGGTTCAATCGCCGACCTCGTTCAGAACAAGGCGAAGGCCACCTCCAGTTTCGATAAACTGGACCCGGAGGGCAGCCTGCTCGACAAGCTGGACCTGTTCCTGGCCAAGAAGATGAAGGTGGAGCAGAAGCTTGAGTACCTTTATATGCTCATGGGCAATCCTTCCACTACGGATCCCCTGAAGATGCTACACCAGAAGGAACTTATAGCCGTCATACTGCCGGCGCTCGCCATATTCTTCACGGGCAGCTTCCTTTTCATCGTGCTGCTGCCGGTGGGCTTCATGATACCGGACGTGCTGGCCATGGGCAAGATACAGCGCCGGCAGGAAGACATTCTGGCCAACTTTCCCACCAGTGTCGACCTGGCCGCCCTTATTATCGAATCCGGTCTGGACTATATGACCGCTTTCGAAAGGATAGTAAAAATTTCCACGCACAGAAGCGCACTGGAAGAGGAGCTGGACAAGACGCTGCGCGAAGTGCAGCTCGGTTATTCCAGAAGAGAGGCCCTGCAGCGTTTTGCCGCGCGCACCGGCCTGCAGGAAATACGCTCTTTCGTCGGCCTCATCGTCCAGTCGGACGAACTGGGTACCAGCCTTGTCGACCTGCTGCGCAATTTCGCGGCTGATATGCGCTTCCGCCGCCTGACCCGCGCCGAGCGAATGGCCGCCCAGGCATCCACGAAGATGCTTATACCGCTTTTCATATTCATTTTCCCTACGGTGTTCATTATGATGCTTGCCCCCATGCTTTACGACCTGGTGAAGGGCGGCTCCATGCCGTTTTAAGGAGACTTATGAGGCGATACTTTAACTTTGTCCATCTATTCCGCGCCGTCCTCTGCGGCCTGCTGCTGTCCAGTGCGGCGGGCCAGGCTTTCGCCCAGACCAAGGAAAAGACCACCACCGAGGCCGGCCTGTTCCTCGACCTGCAGAGGATAAACCTCGGCACCATCAGCAGCCTTGAGGAAAAGAAGAACTACCTGATGACGATACAGCTGGAAAAGCAGCGCATACAGAATCACATGCTGCGCGGCATCTACGAAAATGCCTACGACCTTTACCGCCAGGGGGATTATGAGCGTTCCCAGGAGCTTACCGCCAAGATTTTGTCCATAGACCCGGCCTTCCAGGACGCGCAGATGCTGCTGCAGGCTTCCGGCCAGCTCAAGGGCGCCAGCCGGGGGATAGGCGAGCAGGTCATGCTCGAGGACCGTTTCGACGAGGGCATGAACCTCTACAAGGAAGGCAAGGTGGTGGAGGCCATCCGCAAGTGGGAGGAAGTACTGAAGCTTTCGCCGGGGAACATGAGGGCCTCCTACTGGCTCAAGAAGGCCAAGAAGGAGATTTCGGATGAGTATTCCCGCCGCGGCGATGACGCCGCCGCGCGCAACAGGCTGAAAGAGGCGCTGGACAACTGGTACAACGCCCTGATTTACGACAAGACAAACCCGGAGCTTTTGGCGAAGGTAGCCGAGAAGGAAGACGAGATGCGCGAGCAGGTTGCCGCGCAGAACCTGAACTACGGCCTGGAGCTTTACGAGGCGGGCAAACTGGTTGAGGCTTACAACGCCCTCAAGAAAGTGCTGGAGGTCCAGCCCGGCGACACCAAGGCCCAGAAGCTTGTAAAGGAAGTCCGCGGGGAAATAGCCAAGGGCTATGTGTCCCAGGGCCGCAAGAGCTACGGCGACCGCAGGTATCCCGACGCCATAGAGAGCTGGAACAAGGCCCGAAGCTGGGGCTATGCGCCCGATTTCATTGATCAGCTCGTCGCCCGCGCCAAGGAAATGATAAAGCGCGAGTCCGAGGAAAAGAAGGCCCGCGCCGACCAGGCCAGAAAAGACGCCGACGCAGCCGCCGAGGCCGCCAAGCGCAAGCGCGAGGAAGAGCAGGCCGAGAAGATGAAGGCCGCCATGGACGGGACGACCGGGGAAAAGTCCGGCACGGCCCTGCCGGCGGGAGGCAAGTCCGGCCCCAGCGAGGAAAACCGCCGCGCCGCGCAGAAG